>JAUVEQ010000036.1 GCA_030594725.1 Methanobacteriota archaeon | reverse complement strand
AGGAGATCTACCGCGCCGACGGCATCGTGCTCGAGAAGAAGGCAAAGAAGGACATCAAGACCCTGACCAAGCACGGCTTCGACAACCTGCCCATCTGCGTGGCCAAGACCCAGAACTCCATCACCGATAATCCCACCTGGCGAGGTGCCCCCGTCGGTGGTTGGGACCTGACGGTGCGCGAGGTGTACGTGAACGCCGGCGCCGGCTTCCTCGTCGCCATCTGCGGTGACATGATGCTGATGCCCGGACTGCCAAGGATACCCGCGTCGGAGAAGGTGAACATCGACGAGACGGGCAAGACCGTGGGCCTGTTCTAGGCCAGGGTCACCACCCTTTTCGGGAACGCCCGGTCCGAAGGGGCCGGGCAAGTCCCCCATTTTTTATCCGTGAGGCTGCAGACTGAGCCATGGCTGACGGTAAGGATTGTTAGTACGTCTCGGGAAAATGATGCCGACAATCAGGGGATTCGGCATGAACCTGGATTGTCAGAAACTATGGGGGAGTTAAGGATTGATTGACTCCGAGAGCTAATGAGTACGGGATTGAAGATTATGAAATAAATTTCCTATTACCAACGGGTATCGAAAAGGGAAGAATTTATATTAATGACATCCAATGAACGCTGGGTTGGAATATTGTATCGTAATCATCTGGGGCGTTATGGAATTACGCTCTTGGTCTGTATGCTAGCATCATTCATGGCTATCACTTTTTCAATCCTACTCACCCCATCTGCTATCGCTGAGGATTTAACCTGGGATTGGGCCAGGATTGACGATGTTAACAGATGGCCTTCATCAGGTGGAGGTACTAGTGAAGAAGTATTCCTAGATATTTCTCCCGACGGCTCCAAGCTCATCCTCTCGGGCTTTATCCAGCCCAACAGCCTCAGAATTATGAAACGTAACATGATACCGATCATTGATCTAATCCCACCCGGACCCGTTGAGAATATTACGGGTGTTCATTGGACTCCAAATGGTACTTGGGTCATTGCCTGGGGGTTATCCAATGGCGACGCCTTTGATTTCCTAGCTGTTTGGGATGGTATTACCTACGAACGTGTTGATGAGCAATTCATCAACACAACTGGTTCAATTCAGACGATCAATACTGTCCTGTTCTTGAAAAACGATGAACTCATGGCTTTTTCAGGTAGGGATGAGGATGATATTTCCCGTGTATTGGTTATCGAGACCATATCCGGGAGAATAATCCATGAATGGATGTGGGAGGATAACGCCTCTGTTCTCTCGTTAGGGTCTGACCCAGAGTCACTAATTTGCATAGATGAACGAGGTATTGTGACCACCATAAGCATTGAGGACTGGTCGATCATCCAGGTTATCGAAGGACGCTCAACAGGACCCACGGCTGACACGTTCGGTCCCTCCATGAACAGACCTTGGATAATTGGGTATGATGACGGATGGATCAACTTCGGGGGAGGGAATCCAACAGAGGCGGCAGGTGACGCCTTTGTATCCGAGAATGGCCCCGTCCAAGGTATTGTATGGGCATTCAATGAACCCAACGGATATTATGTGTGGGCTTCCCCTCGAGTTATTGCTAGATACGGGTCTCATATTAACCTTGCTTACTACAATAACTCAACTGAACCCCTGATATACATGTATAACAACGAGAGTCCTGGTGTTACTGTAACGATGTTAATGAGCGATCCTGTTGAATCTGGGTTAATATGGGCGGGATTTTCCGATGGATCATTAGGTCAGTACAAGGTCGAGATATCTGATGACAATCCCCCAGTGGTGACCATCGAATATCCAGAGAATAGATCTGTTCACAATGAATCGTTCTTTATGAGGTTAGACTTCTCAGATGACCATGATTACCATTATTATATTGAGGATATCAAATACATCAAGATCAGAATTGATGATGGAGATTGGGTTGAAATACAACAAGGTATGGAATACTCTAGATGGAGCTATTATATCAGAGCAGCCAACATGACCTCAGGAAAACATAGGATAACAGTTGAAGCGTACGATGGTCGACACATCAACCAGACCTATGTAATATTCTATGTTCCAGGTGAGGATGATGAATCTGAGGGTTGGTATTCCTACAAGACTCAGATTATATTAATCAGTGGATTACTGTTGTATATCACGGTTCTCCTATTTCTTCGATGGAGACGAAGGGATTCAAACGATACATGATTGTTCAATATAACTCAATTCTTTCAAGAATTCTTGTTAACACTTACCAATTAACACACAATCCTTGTTGTTACACTATGGTTTTCGGATGATATTAGTTCTGACATCTCAACTCATTAGTACTTACGGTAAGGATCGTCGGTAGGTCTGGAGAGATAATTCATTGTATGAGGTCGACAGAGGACAATATTCCGAATTCAGGAGTCAGACGAGCCTTATTACTTCACTCGAATTAGTTTTCTCAATGGGGAAATATATCCATATTATTTCCCCCAACAGGAAACTATGTTTGATTTGACACAAGGTTGACAGGAACATCCATGGATCAATCCAATGGTAACTTCCTCAGGCTATGAAATGGGAGAGCCGGTACTGTATTATTCGTATGCGTTGCTCACGGTCTATTACCCAAGGAAGCTCGGCACGATCCTCTCCTCTGATCGGTTGATGCTATAGGTCAGGCATGCTGGATTGGACGAGTATAACCTGCTCTACCTGAACATTGATGATGATGAGTATATTGCGATGAAGCCGCTCACGCCTTCAGGTAATCGTCGGCGTACAGCTTCTCGTTCATCATGATCTCGGAGGTCTTCACGACGTTCATGAGGTCCACATCGAAGGGGTCCATGATCGCCGAGGTGAGGCCGTGGGCGCACAGCATTGCGAGGAGGGTCCGGTTCATGAGCTTCCGATGCTTCATACCGGCCGAGACATTGGAAAGACCCACCGTCGATCCAGGTGGAGGCGAGGCCAGGGTCTTGAACATCTCAAGGGCCGCGAAGACCTCCTGGGGCTGGTCCTGGGCGCAGTTGATGGGAAGGATCAAGGGGTCGAACATCAGTTTGTTGGGCTCGATGTCGAACTCCATGGCGGTCGCCAGGTGGAGCATCGCCAGCTCTGCCCTGCGATCGGCGGAGAGGTTGATGCCCTCCTTCTCCGAGAACGTCAGGCAGATGACGTCCGCATCGTGGTCCGCCGCTATGGGATAGAGGGTGGCCATCCTCTCGCCTTCGGCGGGGATCGAGTTGATGATGATGGCATTCTCGCATGCCTCCACACCGGCCTGGAGCACCTTAGCCACTGGCGCGTCGATGGAAAGGGGCAGGTCGGTGACCTCCTGTACGGTCTTGACCATCCACACGATGTCCTCTGCAGCATTGTCCCGTCCAGGACCAGTATTGATGTCCAGGGCGTTGGCGCCGGCCGCCACGTTCGCATGGACGATCTCCTGCAGACCAGCTACGTCCCGCGCATCGATGGTGCGGCCGACCTTCTTGAACATTCCGTTAATCTTCTCACTGATGACCATCATGTGAATCCACCCGCTGGCGTATCGCGGATTTGGCATTTGAACATTCCCCTTCACGCTGGGTCTGCCAACAAAAAAGATAAGGTCATAGGGGATTATCAAGGGTCGAGGCGGACGATATGTCGGGCAAGAAGGTTGACAGGCTCATCAAGGTCTCCTTCGAGCCCGAGGCAGTCGAGAAGGAGACATCCATCGGCCCGACGGTCCTCGAGGTGGCCCAGCGGGCCAAGGTGGACATATACTCCCCCTGTGGTGGTCAGGGCCTGTGCGGAAGATGCCTCGTCCACGTCGACGGGGACTTCGAGCGATTGGCCCCCCCGCCACCCCACCTGGACAGGGAGCTCGGCTACGTGCTGGCCTGCAAGAGCAGGCCCACCGGGGACGTGACGGTGACCGTGCCTCCCGGTTCCCGCACGGACGCCGCCCAGATCCTGGAGGAGTCCCGCGAGGGTCTGGTCGAGCTCTCCCCGATCGTGAGAAAGGTCTACATGGAACTGTCGGAGCCGACGGTGTCGGACAATCTCTGCGACCTCATGCGAATAGCCCGCCATCTCGGACTCGGTCTTGCAGAGCTGCGGGCACCTCTACCAGTGCTCCGGGGGATATCCGAAACCCTCCGGAATGCCGACTGGAAGGTGACGGGTACCGCATCACTGGGCCCGAAACCCCATCGGCTCATCCGCCTGGAGCCGGGGGACACGAGTGGAAGACAGTACGGCGTGGCCTTGGACATCGGCACCACGACCGTCGTGGGGAAGCTGATCAGCCTGCAGGATGGGTCGAACATAACCTCGGCGGCCCGGGAGAACGCCCAGATACCCTTTGGCGAGGACGTGATCGCCCGGATCAACCATGCCAACGAGAACGAGGACGGATTGGAGCAATTGATGCTCGCCGTCCGGGGAACGATCGACGAGATCATTCAGGAGCTGGTCGACGAGTCCGGGGTGGACCGGGATGACATCATCGCCGCCAGCATCGCCGGCAACACGGTGATGGAGCACCTCTACCTCGGCGTGTCGCCCTCCACCATCCGATTGGAACCCTACGTATCGACCTTCTGTCGGCTTGCGGGTCTCAAGCCCATGGAGGTGGACATGCCCATCTTCCCTCAGACGAACATCCTTGTAATGCCATCACGGGCGGGCTTTGTGGGAGGGGACATCACCGCGGACGTGCTGGCATGCGGGATGCACAAGCGGGACGAGATCGCTCTCATGATCGACGTGGGCACCAATGGAGAGGTGGTGCTGGGGAACAAGGAATGGTTGATGGCATGCTCCTGCTCGGCTGGCCCAGCCTTCGAGGGCGGCGAGGTGCTTCACGGCATGCGTGCATCGAGGGGCGCCATCGAGAGGGTCCATTTCGTGGACGGCTCTCCCGAGTACCAGATCATCGGGGACGCCAAGCCCGTGGGCATCTGCGGGTCGGGCCTCATCGACCTTGCGGCGGAGATGTTCTTCAACGAGATCATCGACCGTGGAGGGAACATAATCGCCGACACCGACCCCCGGGTCACTCTGTTCGACACCCTCTTCGAGGATGCTTACGGCAAGGGTTACATCCTGGCGGACGAGGAGGAGTCCGGCACGGGAGAACCCGTTTTCATCATGGAGTCGGAGATCAAGAACCTGATCAGGACCAAGGCGGCAATGTATGCCGCGTGCTCGGTGCTGGTCAACCAGGCCGGGATCACCTTCGATGACCTGGACCGCATCTACATATCTGGAGGGTTCGGAAGATATCTGGACAGCAGGAAGTCCAGGATGCTCGGACTCCTTCCCGATGTCGAGGAGTGGAAGTACGAGTTCATAGGGAACGGCTCCCTCGAGGGCGCAAGGCTGGCCCTGCTATCGAACGTTGCCAGGAGCGAGTCCCACGCCATATTCGAGAACATGACCTACATCGAGCTCTCCGTCAGCGCCGCCTTCATGGACGAGTTCACCTCCGCAATGTTCATTCCTCATACGGACCTGGAGCGCTTCCCCTCCGTCCAGGAAGCCCTGCAGAGCAAGGAGGCCGACCCCCCCGGGCCAAGGGGAAAGGTTGATTAACCGCAGTACCTTGCTACTGGACGAGGTTCCGAAATGACCGTGCGCATTGCAGTGGCCGGCAAGGGTGGTACCGGCAAGACCACGTTCTCCAGCCTGATGGTACGCCACCTGGTAGAGAAGGGCAAGACCCCCGTCCTGGCCATCGACGCCGATCCCAACAGCTGCCTGGGAGCCATGCTCGGCACGGGCCAGTGCCAGACAATAGGGGACCTGCGCGAGGACCTACTGAAGGGCAAGGACGACCTGCCCGCCGGCATCTCCAAGCCCCAGTACGTGGAGATGAAGGTCCGGACCGCCATGGCCGAGGAGGACGACTTCGACCTTCTGGTGATGGGCAGGCCCGAGGGGACGGGATGCTACTGCTACGTCAACTCGGTCCTCAGGACCTTCATGGACAACCTGGGGGAGGGCTACCCCTACGTGGTCATGGACAACGAGGCTGGTCTCGAACACCTCTCCCGGCGCACCACCAACAACGTGGACGCCATGTTCCTCCTCTCGGACCCCTCCCGCATCGGCATCGAGAGCGCCGCAAGGGTCCGGGATCTGGCCATTGAGATGGAGCTCAACGTCAAGCACTTCCATCTCGTGGTGAGCCGGGCCAACGACGGCGATGCCCTCAAGCCCCTTGCCGAGGAGTTCGGGTTCGATGAGGTCAACCTGCTACCCATGGATCCCAAGCTCCAGGAGACATCCCTCGACGGGACGCCACTCATGAAGATCGACAGCCGATCGAAGGCATACCGTGCGGTGCAGGACATAGCGAAGCGCCACATTCCCGGTATGTGAGGTCGTCCCTCAATCAGAGCTCCCGAAGGAACTTGGGTATGCCAGTGCTCTCCCTGGGCCCGACGATTATCTCCCATCCGGTCAGCTCTGCCAGCTTGCCGCTGGCCCTTGCGATCATTCCAGGAATGATGAGCTTCTTGTGGTTCAGCTCGTCTGCGATACCCGATGCCTCGATGGCATCGGCCATCTTGTCCGGTTCCATCTTCCCGGCCGCGAAGGCCGTGAGGACCGAGAGACCCTCGGTGTCGATGACCAGGATGCGACTTGGCACCTTGCTCTTGTCGACGTCGCCCTCCACGGAGAAGTAGGTGAGGGAGAAGTTGGACGTGAGCATGAACGGCGCGTCGGGCCCCGGGTCACCCACCTTGTAGATGGCCGGTTTGACCTGGATGGGCTTCTGCGGGTCGGTGTAGATGTTGAGCCGTATGGTCACCATGGGCAGGATGAGCTCGGGAGAGTAGTTGCGCAGGACCAGCATCGAAGAGTACTTCATCAAGAGGGTCGCGGCCTCCAGCGTGGTCTCGATCTCGTCGTCGCCCTCGATGATGGTCATCGACGGATAGCCCAGCTCGCGGAAGCTCTTGTTGATGGCCAGCCTCCGGACGGCGACCAGGTCGTTGAACAGGTCGCCCAGCTCGCCTCGCATCAGCATGACGATGTTCTCGACGCCCGCGTCCTTGGCCGCCTTCAACTCGTCGACCAGGCCCTCAAGCCCGCCGTCGGAGCCCACTGCCACCGGGCACCCGTGCTCCTTGGCCAGTGCCACCATGGCAGCGTTCGAGCCGGCCTCGGCGGACACGATCAGGGGCTTGTCGCCACCCACGGCTCCCAGGGCTGCCTTCATCGCGCCCTCGTCCGAGCCGATGAGGACCAGGGGCATACCGGATGCCTCCTTTGCCGTGGTGGCGGCCGCTGCCATGTCTCCCGAGGTGTGCCAGACGGCCACGGCGTTCATGCCCTCCTCGCGACCCACACGATCGAAGACAAGGGCCTTCACGTCTGCGGCCCTCGTCTTGATGGCATCGGCGTCCCAGCCGTCCTCGACGACTCCCACCAGGGGTGGTGCGTGATAGAAGGTCTTCTCATGCCTGAAGAGGACCGTCTCGTCGCCCAGCTCCAGCTTGCCTTCCCCGTCGCCCACGGTCACCAGCTTGATGGGCGGCGCAGAGGCGGCGCCCAGGGCCTCCTCTCCCGCAGCATCAACATGGGGACAGGCGGACAGCTCGACCTTCATGTTGGCCAGCTGCATGGCGAAGGCCAGACAGGTGGGGACCCCGCATTCACCACAATTGGTCTTTGGAAGCAACTTGTAGATCTCGATAGCGCTGAGTCCCATCAGTCACCACCTCCCATCAGGCGGTCAAGCATCCGGTTGATATACTTGGTCGAACTGGGACACCGGATGATCACCAGGTCCGCCCCTCCGGTCAAGGAGGACATGGCAGTGACGCCCTCCCAGAGGATGGACCGGGTATTGGCCTCTCCCCAGATGTCCGAGGGCTCGTAGGCCTCGCGGTAGTTGTTGCCCACGGAGGCGTCGCAGATCATGGGCATCTGGATGGTCTTGTCGCCCGCCAGGGCCGCCAGGCGTATCCTCTCTATGACGGAGAAGCTGTACTCCACACCGTAACCCAGGGCTCCCTGCAGGGGGTCCATGATGATACGTTCTGCGGGGAAGTCGTACTCGAGCAGGAGGATGTTGAGCTGCTTGGCCAGGTTGATGTCCAGGTTCGAGAATGATACCAGGTGGGTGTTGAAAGCAATGGCCGCGGCGGCCATGGACTTGTAACTGTCCGCCTCGGCCACTCCGATGACGGCACCCTCCGGGCGGATCATGTCACCGATGGCGGACATGATCTGGGAGTCCTTCGATTCATCCCCGCAACCGTAGAACATCAAGGGCACCCCCACAGAACCAAGGACCTCCTTGGCCAGGGCTGCGGTCTCGTCAACGGAGCAATCCTCGCCGTCGGGATTGGCCCCGGTGAACTTGAGGCAGACAAGGTCCGCTCCCCAATCGTTCTCGCAGGCCTTAGCCCAGGCGACAGGGTCGTCCAGGACCCCCGCCAGCTCCTCGGCCGCCATGGCCTTGAAATCGGGCTTGGCAGAGTGCACCTCCATGGCGATGCGAGGTCTGTTGGGTGTGCCGTTCTCGGCGCGGATGAAGGGCATGGATTTCCCTCCCCCGATGGTGTAGGAGACCTTGCGGGTCCCACCATCCTCCGCCGTCTTGCCTAGGACGATCGAACCGATCGAACCTGGTATCTTCTCAGTAGGCCATTCGACCTTCATGGTATCCTTCCTCCTGATTGAATGTGACCCTTGCCCTAGAACATCATGTCCATGGTGAGCGCTGGATGCCCCTTCTCCGTGAGGAACTCGAGGAGCTCCTCGGAGGTCTCGGCGTCCTCCTCCGTGGCGATCTTGTCGTAGAAATCGGGCGTGTTAAGATCCTCGCACCTCTTGCGGAGGTGGTCCTCCAGTGAGTCCTTCAGCTGCTTAGGCATCCATACCAGCCTGTGGAAACCACCGTCGGCCGGGATGAACTTCTTGGAGTAGAGGTACTGGCGCCCGACGCCCAGGAAGCCCGGGGTCTGCTCGCCACCGCCGACCGAACCGGCCAGGGTGGAGAACTTGATGCCCGCGGGGGTCATGCCGCCGAACTCGCGGTTTACCACCATGATGCCGTTCGCCTCGGGTATGATCCCGATGATGCACTCGAAGCACCCACAGCTGGTGGTCGGGTTGTCCATGATGGTGTACATGCAGAACCTGTCCACCTTGCCTTGGGAGTCGCGGATCACCTGCTCGTTCACACCCTCCCATTCGCCTTTCACCGGGTCTATGCACTTGCCGATGGTAATTGGCTGGTTGGGTCCCGTCGGGGCGATCTCCTTGGATGCCTTGGCATCCAGCCAGTTGATGGCACCGCACAGGCCCAGCCTCTCGGGTGAGATGACGCAGACGTGTTTCGGTGCGAAGGACTGGCACAGCGTGCAGGTGTAGAAGGTGTCCACCGCCTCGTCCAGCAGGCCGGAGATGCGCTCGTCGCGGATGGTGTACTTCTCCTGGGCTGCGGGCAGGTACTTCTGCATCTCGTCCTCCAGGGTGATGATCTTCACCTGAACACGGTCGATGATCCCGCCGAACTCGTCCTTGATCTTGGCGTGCATGATCTTCCCGATGTCCTTGATCCGGAGACCCTTGGCCTTGGCGTCCTTCGACATGCGGATCCATATCAGGTCGCGCTGGCCTGTGTGCCACCCGCCGTTGGTGAAGTTCATGAACTGATGTATGCGACGCTCGACCACGCTCTCGAAGTCATCCTGCATCTTCTTGCCGTAGACCTCCACGACGATGGCGAGCGGAATGCGCGCACCCTCCTCGATCTCGTCCAGGTCTGGGCCGATGAGCTCGATCTTCCCGTCCTCCACATCGTCCCGGTTCTCTCGCATGTGTACGATCTCGAAGGCGGGGGTACGGGTGCCGCCGGCCTCGAAGTACATGTCGCCCTTGCGGATGGACTCGCCCTCGAAGGCGGGGCCGAAGGGCACCGGGATGCCGATCTCCTTGAGCTTGACGCTGATGGGCCGGATCTCGATGGCGCGCTGGACCATCTTCGAGTAGTCCGGTTCGTAAACGAACATGTCGGGGATCTCCTCCGTCAGCGGCTGGTCGGTGATGGTCGGGAAGCCACAGTACATGGCGCCGAACTCGGCGGTGACCTTAACGAAGTCGTGGGGACCGAAGTGGAGCACGAAGGCCTTCAGGCGCTTGCGCATGTAGTCCCTCAGCTCCTGGGTGTGACCCCGGGGGACGCCGCCGAAGGTGTTGCCCGACCGGACGGCGATGTTCACCGCGTGGATGACGGCGGTGAAGTAGCCCAGGGGGTACAGCATGATCTCCAGGCCGACCTTGATGTTCTGTTCCCTTATCTGCTGGATGGTGTCGAAGGTCGCCATGATGAGCATTCCCTTGTTCTGTAGGTCGACGACGATCTTAGCCAACGCCTCGGGGTCGGGGCACTTGCCTACCAGCACCGCAGCGCCCGGGATGGTGTCGTCCACCAGCGAGATGCCCAGTTTGCGGACCCAGGTGTCTCCCACGAACCCTTGCTCGGGGGTCTTGTGGGCGTAGGGGTTCTCGTCCCACGCGTACTTGATCACCTCCACCACGTCGGCGGCGAACAGCGTCGACTCCCCCGCTATCATGGCGTTCTCCAGCGTCGGGACCTCCACGATGCGCTTGCGGGCGTAACCGATCACCTGGGGCAGGTCGTTCAGCGTGTGGACCTCGAAGTCGGTGAAGCCGTAAACAACTGGGACCTCGTAGGCGGTGTCGGGGTACTCTACCTCCTTGTCGGCACCCAGTTCGTTGATGGCCTGGTTGAGCAGTTGGTCGGCGTAGCCGACGGCGATGATGGCACCGTCGATGGCGCGCTTGTAGAGCTCTAGAGGCGTCAGCGTCATGGTCTCAGTCCCCCTGAGGAGAATAGACGCCATCTCCGATATTCAAGCTCCTCCAGCACCCTCTTGGCTCCCACCACGGGGTCCGAGTCGAAGATGAAGAAGCCACCGTAGACATCGCGGGCGGTGTTCACCGCTACCTCGGTCACCAGGGGGCTCCCGTAGATGAAGGGCTGCACCCCCACGTAGGTGGGCCACCCGAGGGCGACGCACCAGGAACCGATGACCACGGCCTTCTCCGCCATGGCCTCCGGTGCTCCCGCCCCGAAGGGCAGATTGTGGATGTCGACATCAAGGTCATTGGCCATGAGCGTGGCGAGGTCCGCCGCCCGGGAGTTGTCCACGCACGAGCCCATGTGCCAGACCACGGGGATGGGCATCCCCGCGGCAGCGCTCAATCGGTCGAGGAAGGCCTTGAGTCCAGGCCCAGCGAAGCGCTCCCCGCTGTCGGCTGCCATGTAGCCCTCCTTCGCCGCGGCGATGGCTATGCAGCCGGTGGCAACGCACAGCACGTCGTTCATGGCCATCTCCTGCACGAACTTCAGGTGTGTGATGTCGTGGGGTTGCTTCTGGTTGTTGCATCCCGCGAGCAGCACGACGCCCTTGAGCTCCCCTGAGCGGATGGCGTCGTTCAGCGCCCGTATCGGGTTGTCCGGGTTCAACGAGGAGAGGATATCCATGATCTGCTCCACTGAGAAGCCCGCGATGGTGTCCTCGGTAACATCGGGGATGAGGATCGTGTCCTTGTCCCGGTTCTGGAAGGCCGCGATGGCCATCCTGACGATCTTCTTACCGTCCTCTGTTGCCGTCTCGGGATGGAACTCGATGTGAGTGTCGGAGACGATACGGGCCACGTCCGAGGTGGAGATGAGCTCCGTGTGCTGGCCCTGGGCGATGGGGGCGATGCCCGGCATGATGCATTGCATGTCGAACACCATGGCGTCGATGACACCCGTCAGGAGGATGTGCTCCTGGGACGAGAAATTGCCCGCGATGGGGATGCCGCGGCGCATCAGTATCTCGTTGCCAGTGCAGCAGATGCCTACCAGGTTGATGCCCTCGGCACCAACCGCCTTGGCCTCGTCCTTCAGCTCTTCCATGACATCGAGCATGACCTCAGGAAGGACCGGGTTGTGGCCGTGGACGGCGATGTTCACCATCTTCGAGTCCAGCGCTCCCATGTTGGTGACGGTGCGGTTGTACCGCGGAGTGCCGAAGAGGATATCACTAACGTCGGTGGATATGTGCTCCCCTGCGAGGTCCGCGATGGCCACCTTGATGGCCAGGAAGATGAGGGGTACGGGGTCGGCGTCCACGCCGACGTGGGTTCGGTGGAGGGCCTCGGCGATATGGGTGTTGATGTTCGTGGGGAGCACACCAAGGCGATTGAACTTCCTAACGCGCTTCTCCGGAAGGAAGCCCGTGGTCCAGCGAAGTGGCGCCCCGTCCTGCCTGGCGAACTCCTCGAGCATGGCATCTGCCACCTCGCCAGCGAGCTGGAGGTCGTCCTTTCCGTCGGTGGCGATGTCCACGTGATCCGCTACCCACCTGAGCTTCGCGGGGTCCTTCACCTGGTAGGCGGGTGCCTTGCCCTCGGCCACGTCCTTCAGGACGTGGGTGATGTGTCGTCCGTGGTCGGAGTGCGCCGCGCATCCTCCAGCCGCCATCCGGACGATCTTCCTCGCGACGATCGTGTAGGCCGTCGCACCGCATATGCCTTTGGTGGGACCTCCACCGTAGACGTGGATCTGGCATGGTCCCATCAGGCAGGTGCGGCAGCACAGGCCCAGATCCCCGAAGCCGCACTGGGGTTGCATCTCCTGGTATCGGGTCCAGGCCGTTGAGACCTCCTTCGCGCTGACCTCGTTCATTATGCATTCTACCGCCTTGTCAGCGGTCTTATTTTGTGGTGGTGTCATGTCATCACCTCGAACGTTCCCTTAAGTTTTTATCCTCCTCGATAGCGTTCCGTGGAACCCAAATTTTGTTAATGTGACCTTAAACATCGATGAAAGTCATCGCGTCCACCTTGCAAGCATCCACGCAGGCGGGTATGGTGTGATCAAGGCATAGATCGCACTT
>JAUVEQ010000320.1 GCA_030594725.1 Methanobacteriota archaeon | reverse complement strand
GATGCCCAGGGTGTAATCGGCGTTGCCGGCCATGTTCACCAGGTATGGTTCCACATCCAGGACGTATGGCACGTCCTCCAGCGCGGTGATCGAGCCGATGGCTCCGAAGGTGAACACCTCGGGTATGCGCTCGATGTAGATCATCACCTTCTCGATCGAGATGTCGGGTCCCTCCGTGGCGGTGAAGGTGACCTCCTGCATGCTCATGCTTACACTCATCGGGTAGTTGAAGGTGACAACCAGGCCATTCCAGGTTGCATACATATCGGGGGAGCACATCACGGAGACCCCATCGATATCGTCCACGTTGTAGAGGTAGGTGGAGATGTCGATGACCAGGTCGGTGTCCTCGTAGACGGTCCGGTCGCCGATGCCGGCAAGCTGCAGCTCCTTGCCCAGGCGGAGGACGTGGATGGTCAGCGCCCTGGTGAACTCGTGAATACCATCGGAGATGGTGACGCGTATCAGGTCGTCCCGCACCTTCTCACCCTCGGTGAAGCCGTCGGGATAGGTGAGCTGGATGTCGAAGCGGTTGACGTCAGCATAGGGCGAGTCGGTCCACGCATCGATGCGGTCCACATCATCGGCGTTCTTGATGTACTGCTTGATGTTGAAGGTCTCAGGGACGGTCTCGGTGACGGTGACCTCGGGGATCTCCGCCAGGTCGAAGTCGTGCTCGGCGGTCAGGATGTTGACGGTGAAGTCGCGGCTCGCACCCACGTTCCCGAAGGCGATGGTCACGGTGACCACCTCGGTCTCGGGACCGTAGTACATCGGGTAGAGGAACGTCAGCACCTTACCGTTCAGGGTCACGTGCTCCGATGCCTTGATGGTGACGGTGACCTCGTCGATGGCAGGCGCGTTCTTGATGTAGGGCGTCACGTCCAGCTGGACGGCCTCGTCCTCGAGGACGTCCTGGTCCGGGATAATGGTAAGGGTCAGGTCGTGGCCCAGCACCAGGAGCTGGACGATGAACTTGTCCTGGGCGACCTCGTCCTTCTGCGTTGCCGTCACAGTGACCGTTTCCTTGAGATCGGACAGGTCACCCTGTCCGTAGTGGAGGTTCAACTTGGTCCCGTCCACGACGATGTGGGTCGAGGAGGTTTCGATGACCAGCTTGTTGTAGTCCTCCACGTTGTGGAGGTACGGCTTGATGTCCAGCGTCCAGTAGTCCTCTTCCACTGCCAGCTGGTCGGGGATGCCTATCAGGTCCAGCTTGTCGACCAGGATGATCTCGAGAAGGATGACCCCCTCTGCATACGCTCGATGGGGGTCAATGATCATGATCAGCAGCTTGTCCTGCTCGATACCCGTCTCCTTGGGATAGTACAGGGTGACGACCTTGGTGGCCTGGTCGAACTCGGAGAACCCGTTCTCGATCGTCAATATCAGGCTGTTGATCGGGTCGTCCACATCCCCATAGGTCCCACTCAGGTCAAAGGTCGTTGACTCGCCCTCGTAGAGGCTCAGCGTCTTGGGCAGGTCCTTGAAGTACGGCGCGTCGTTGACGTTGATGACCTCGAGGGTCCACACGAAGAACGCGGTCTCATTGAAGGGGTCAGAGACCATGATGCTGATGTCATGGGTGCCGACATCATCCTGGGTCGGCGTCCATGTGATGAGGCCAGAATCTGAGACCTTCATGGTCGAGGGGGTCTCGATTGGGATGAACGAGAGCGTGTCGCCATCCACGTCCGAGGCCTGTATCTGGTAGGTGAAGTCCTCGTCCTCCAGCGTGGTCGATGGTGGTGCACCGGTGACCTGGGGAGCATCATTCACAGGCCTCACCGCGATGGTGAAGTTGAACCCAGCGAACTGGTCCTCCTCGTCCCACGCCATCACCCCGACCGAGATGGTACCGAACCAGTTGTCGTTGTCGGAGCCGGTCTCGGCGTCCACGCCGATGTACCGGCCGTTCTCGAGGGTCACCGGGACGATCTTCCCATTGGTGTACTGCACCACCTTGATGGTGAGTTGGCCATCGGAGGTGTAGTCGTCCGAGATGTAGGCGAAGAGGTCGATGAGCTGCATGTTCTTGGTGTCCTCGTCGACCCCGTAGGTCGAGGGGATGGCAGACCAGATCGGTGGCATGTCCATCACTATCTTGAGGTTGGACAGCTTGACCTTGCACTTGGTCGCGCTCGAGACGATGACCGGCACCTTCAGGTTGCCCAGGTCGTCCGCCTTGTCCTTGTTGTCGGATATGTAGTCGTTGAGGATCCCGGCGAAGTCCTGTGAGGTGACGGTGTACACGTACTCTATCTTGATCTGGTCAAGGGTGATCCCGCCCGCGGCCTTGGTGGAGACGTTCACCTTGACGTCGAAGAACTTGTTCCCCCATGCATCGGTCTTGCTGTAGGTGCCCTTGAGGTTGTTCTGGAAGGCGGTGGCCAGGTTGCTCGTGGTCACGGGGTCCATGAGCTCACCGGACTTGGTCCAGTCAGCACTGCCGTCGCCACCAACGTCGATGCTCACGTCCAAGGGACTGCTCAGGACACGCTCGTAGTAGTAGAAGGCGCCATCGTTGGAACCGATGACAAGGTCCAGGTCGCCGTCATTGTTCATGTCAGCGGCGGATGGGCTCGCCATGGTCCCAATATCGATATCGCCCTGGAGATCGGGGACGTGCTTCCAGCTTGGGTTGACCTTGCCGCCAGTGTTCTCGTAGGCTCCTATGGTCCCGTTGTAGTAACCCACGAAGATGTCGTTGTCGCCATCGTCATCGAAGTCGAAGACGGCAGGGTAAGAGTACTGGTCCGTCTTGATGGAGCCGAAGAAGTTGGTCGTGGACCAGCTGTAGTTACCGTTCGAGTAGTCGTTGCGGTACGAGGAGACGCCGACGTTGGCCCCGCCGGCCCCGCCAGCGTACCTACCGTATGCGAGGTCCAGGTCCCCGTCGTTGTCCATGTCGGCGAAGTCGGGGGAGGCGTAGTAGCCCTCGTCGATACCGTAGAAGACCGAGTCGGTCCCGGAACCGTCATCCGACCAGCTGGGGGAGGAGTTGCTGCCAGTGTTCCAGAACACGCGGAGCTGGCCGTTGTACAGGCCCACGACGATGTCGTAATCATCGTCATCGTCCAGGTCCACGAACTTGGGAGCCGCGTAGTAGAACCCCCACTGGTAGGCGATGTTGACGACTGAGGAGTCCTCCACCCACTTGGCTGCCGCCTTGGTGCCAGTGTTCTCGTAGTAGTGTATCCATTTGATGTTGCCGCCGCCAAGGTTCTGGTACCCGCCCGAGAGCAGGTCCAGGTCCCCGTCGCCATCGAAGTCGATCATCTGCGGCGTCCCACGGAAGCCAACGTTGATCGGCACCTGGTTGTTGCCGACCTTGTGGGAGAGCTTGACGGGATAGGCCCATCCAGCATCGAGGAGGTCACCCTTCAGACGCATCGTTGCGGAGGTTATCGAGGCCCCCTCGGGCAGGCGGATGGAAAGGCTGTCGTTGTATCCCGCATCATCGAAGACCATGGCCTCGCTGCCGTGGTAATTGGTGAACATGTCCTGATAACCCATCGAACCATAGGTCCTGTCGGCCCAAACGTACACCCGGTCGCTGACGGAACCCACCATCGTCTGGAGGCGGTTGGGATAGTTATTGTCGCCGTTCTCCATGCCGGTGATGTCGAAGGTGGCGGACTTCACAGTGCCGGCAACAGGAACGTACAGTTGGGTGTCGCTGTTCGAACCGCCCGCCTCGAGGGCTATCTCCACCGAGGAGCCTCCTCCATGGAATGTGGTGATGGTCTCCGCCATCACGCCCTCGTCGATGGACGAGGAGGTGAGGACCAGAAGGGCGATCGCGGTCATCGCTAGGATTCTCATCGCGAGATGATAAGGCTTCATTCTAATACCCCGGGGAGCCAAAGCACATGCTCAAAACTCCATTGTAAGAGTGCGTATAAATAATGC
>JAUVEQ010000138.1 GCA_030594725.1 Methanobacteriota archaeon | reverse complement strand
CCCTGCGGTTCTTGGCGGGCCTCTCCACGGTGCCCTCGAACCTCTGGCCGTCCAGGACCACGGTGCCTGGCTCTCCCACGGTGAGGACCTCGTGCTCCTTGCCGTCCACGGACACGTTGAAGCGCACGTCAGTACCTCCATGCCACGTTGCGTCTCGAGTGGTGGTCGAGGCGTCCCGCCATCGACCAGTTGGGGGTGGTCGGGGCCTTGGGCGGGGGAGGCGCCTGTCCGGGGGCGGTTATCGCCGCCTCGGTGAAGATCAGGTCCGCCAGGGCGGCGGCGATGGCGGCGACCTCCTCGGGGGGCCTCTCCTCCCGGTCGCGCCTCTCGAAGAACGCCATGGCCACCTGGGGGAACAGCGTGAAGGAGACCAGGTCCTCCTCGGTGAAGGTCCCCATCTGCTCCTTGATCTCCGTCCTGCGGGCGGGAAGCTCGGGTTCCAGCAGGTCGGCGGGCCTGGTCGTGATGGGCTGTTCGTCGCCGATGCACTTGCGCTGGACCTCGGGGTCGATGGGGGCCGGGGGCCTCCCGTAGAGCCCCCGAACGTAGTTGCGGGTCTCCTTGGTGATCATCTTGTAGCGTTCGCCCATGAGGACGTTCAGCGTGGCCTGGGTCCCGACGATCTGGGACGAGGGGGTGACCAGGGGCGGGTATCCCAGCTCCTTGCGGACGCGAGGCACCTCCTCCAGCACCTCGTCCATGCGGTCCAGGGCCCCGCTCTCCCGCAGCTGGCTGCTCAGGTTGGATATCATCCCCCCGGGGATCTGCCACTGGAGCACCGCCGGGTCCACGCCGGTGAAGGCGCTCTCGTACTCGGCGTACTTCTTGCGCACCTCGCGGAAGTAATCGGATATCTCCTTGAGGAGTCCGATGTCCAGACCGGTGTCGTACTCCGTCCCCGCGAGGGCGGCCACTATGGACTCCGTCGGGGGATGGGCCGAACCCATGGACATGGACGAGATGTCACAGTCCAGGATGTCCGCGCCCGCCTCCACGGACCGCAGGTAGGCCATGGAGGCCATGCCCGAGGTGTAGTGACAGTGGAGGTGGACCAGCACGTCGGGGAACTCCCTCTTGAGGGCCGAGACCAGGTCGAACGCATCCGTGGGGTTGAGCAGACCCGCCATGTCCTTTATGCAGATGGACTCCGAGCCCAGCTCGACGAGGCGGTCCGCCAGCTTGATGTACGAGGGGATGTCGTGGACCGGGCTTATGGTGTAGGAGATGGTGGACTCCACCATCTTTCCCTGCTCCCTCACGGCCTCTATGGCCGTCTCCATGTTCCTCGGATCGTTGAGGGCGTCGAAGATGCGGAACACGTCGATGCCCGCCCTCGCCGACAAACGGACGAACTCCCGCACCACGTCGTCGGCGTAGTTGCGGTATCCGACGATGTTCTGGCCCCGGAGCAGCATCATCATCCTGGTGTCCGGCAGGGCCGCCTTGAGCAGCCGCACCCGCTCCCAGGGGTCCTCGTTGAGGAACCTCAGGCAGGAGTCGAAGGTCGCCCCTCCCCACATCTCCAGGCACCAGTAGCCCACCGCGTTCAGCTTCTCGGCGATGGGCAGCATGTCCTCTGTCCGCATGCGGGTCGCGAGCAGCGATTGATGGGCGTCCCTCAGCACCAGGTCGGTGATGTGGACACGGGGCTCTCCTTCGGACATGTTCTGGGCTCCGTACGATCAGAGGGGTATGTTGCCGTGCTTCTTGGGAGGTCGTCCCTCGCGCTTGTGGGCGCACGCCTCCAGGGCGTTTATCAACCGTGGCCGGGTCTCCTTGGGTTCGATGACGTCGTCGATGTAGCCCCGCTGGGCGGCGATGTAGGGTGATGCGAACTTCTTGCGGTAGTCGGACACGAGCTCCTCCCGTTTCGCCTCCTTGTCCTCGGCACTCTCGATCTCCTTGCGGAATATGATGTTGACGGCACCGTCGGACCCCATGACGGCGATCTCCGCTGTCGGCCAAGCGAAGTTGAAGTCCGCCCTGATGTGCTTGGAGCACATGACGTCGTACGCACCGCCGTAGGCCTTCCGGGTGATGACGGTGAGCTTGGGAACCGTCGCCTCGCAGTAGGCGTACAGCAGCTTGGAGCCGTTGCGGATGATGCCCCCGTACTCCTGGTCGGTGCCGGGAAGGAAGCCGGGCACGTCCACGAACGTGATGAGGGGGATGTTGAACGCGTCGCAGAAGCGGACGAACCGGCCGCCCTTGATGGTCGCGTCGATGTCAAGGGTCCCTGCCAGGACCGCGGGCTGCTGGCCGACGACGCCAACGGGGCGGCCCCCCAACCTCGCGAAGCCGATGATCAGGTTCCGGCCCCAGAGCGGCATGATCTCGAAGAAGTCACCGTCATCGACGACGTGGGTGACCACCTCTCGCATGTCGTACGGCTTGTTGGGGTCGTTGGGCAGGATCGAGTTCAGTTCCTCGTCCATGCGGTCGACGGGGTCCGTGCACTCGGCAAGGGGTGGCTCCTCCAGGTTGTTCGAGGGCATGAAGGAGAGCATGCGACGGATCATCTCAAGGCAGTCATCCTCGTCCTCGGCCGCCAGGTGGGCCACGCCGCTGCGGGTGTTGTGTGTCATCGCACCCCCCAGCTCCTCGAAGGTGACCTCCTCGTTGGTGACGGTCTTGATGACCTCCGGACCCGTTATGAACATGTGGCTGGTCTCCTTGACCATGATGATGAAGTCCGTCATGGCCGGGGAGTACACGGCCCCTCCCGCGCAGGGTCCCATGATGGCGCTGATCTGGGGTATCACTCCTGAGGCCATCACGTTCCGGAAGAAGATCTCCGCGTATCCTCCCAGGGAGACCACACCCTCCTGGATACGGGCACCACCGGAGTCGTTGAGCCCGATGACGGGCTTGCCGTTCTTCATGGCCAGGTCCATGATCTTGGTGATCTTCTGGGCGAACATCTCTCCGAGGGAACCACCGAAGACCGTGAAGTCCTGGGAGAAGATGTACACGTCCCGACCGTCCACCTTCCCGTACCCGGTCACGACGCCGTCGCCCATCACCTTCTTCTTCTCCATCCCGAAGTCGGTGCAAAGGTGGGTCACGAACATGTCCATTTCCACGAAGGTCCCGGGGTCCAAGAGCTCGACGACGCGTTCCCGGGCCGTCTTCTTGCCCTTGGCCCGCTGCTTCGCGATGCGGTCTGGACCGCCTCCCTGTGAGGCCTCCTCCTTCATCTTCCTGAGCAGCTCGATGTTCTCATCGCTGGTCATGGACAACCCTCGGGCCAGAGTGCATCCAGGAAGGTTCTCGGGGGTTAAGAGCATTTGCACGTTCGACCATGCATCGTAGTGGCCCGGTGGTGTCCGTGGCGGCCAGGAAAGGTCACCTCTTTCCGAGCAAATACCATAATGATTATATATCCATTGCATATTACGAAGGGTATACTTAAAATTCCCTGGGTGTTGATATGAACAAATCCTACAGTCTCACCGTTCTGTTCATCATGGTCGCCGTCCTGGCCTTCGGTATCGCCATGGTCTCGGCCGACGATGCAGAAGCTGCCCAGTACGACGTCGAACTGAAATACCTGGACAATGTGGAGATCAAGGTCATCGAGGGTATGAACCCCGTGATATTCAACTACACGGTCCGGAACACGGGAGACAATCCCTCGGAGGAGGTGTACCTCCAGCTGGATGAAGTGCCCCCTCTCTGGAACGTGTTCTTCAGCGCCGATCCCAACCACGGTACCGTGATAGGCACCTACAGCCCCTCCGCGCCCTTCGACTTCCTGCTTGGAAAGGCCGAGAAGTGCAACTTCACCATGACCATAACCTCGGCCCCGAACCAGCTCAACAGGACCTACGACTTCAAGCTGAACGCATGGCCGAGGAAGGACGTGGGACGGAACGATAGCCATACCGTGGGTGCCGTGATCCCCCAGAAATCTGGCTTCGAGATCCAGGTCTGGAACCCACCGCCGAACATCGAGTACTACGCTATCCCTCCGTCGACGGTGACCATCCGCTTCGCGCTGTACAACGTCGGCAACGGGGTCGACCGCTTCCTGATCAGAGGAGAGTCCTCCAGGTCCGAGGCGGGATGGGTCCTCAGCTTCGAGTCCGGCATCGACGAGTTCGGGTTCACCATAAACCTCACTGCCGACCCCAACAGGCAGCATCCACACTTCATCGACGTGAAGGTCCCGATACCGGCTGGGGAACGGGCCCACGTAACTGCACATATCACGATCAATGCAACATCGATGTTCAACGTGACAAAGCAGATGCCACCGGCCTTCGCGCAGATCTCATCGCTGCAGTACTACAACTTCCAGGTCTACGTGAACGGGCTCGACAAGAAGGAAGGTATCCCGGGCGAAGAGGTGGAGTTCCAGCTCAGGATCAACAATCAGGGCAACGGCTGGGACACCTTCTCCATCACTCCCGTGTGGGACACGGACCTCAATCCCGGTTTCATCGCCTCTGCGAATCCCAGGAGCATCGACATCGACCTCACAGACAACGGCACGGTCCAGTACATCGTGAAGGTGCCCACCAACGCTCCCAAGAAGACCTACTTCTTCACCGTGGAGATCGAGTCGTCCAGTCCCGAGCTGTCGCCGGTGACCAAGTCCTTCGCCGTCGAGGTCGGACAGTACTTCGCCATCGAGATGGAGTCCCCCATCAACAAGGCGTCGACCATACCTGGCGGCAACCTGGAGTTCGAGGTCACGGTGCGCAACACCGGCAACGGACTGGATTCCATCGTCATCCAGGACATCCTGGGAGCACCCAGTACCTGGCTGACGTACACCCAGCCCCCGGAGGTCACGCTGCTCCAGGACCAGGAGGCCATCATCAAGATCATCGTGATCATCCCCTCCAAGTTCGAGGAGGCACCCATCGGTTCGTACAACCTGACGGTGCCAGCTACCAGCTCCCGTAGCGATGCCAGCGCGGAGTTCAACCTCATCATCGACATCACCCAGTTCTACCGCATAGAGTGGTTGTACCAGGGTGAGGAGATAACGAACCCCGAACGACCGGTGGCACAGCCAGGCAGCATCAGACCACGTCGCAGCTTCAATCCCTACGAGAAGAACTACATCGACATCACTCTGGAGGTCAAGAACTTCGGCAACGGCGGGGACAACATAACCATGAGCGGGTACTCCCCCGATCCCAGGATCACCGTGGAGATCACCCCCGAGTTCACGCTGCTCTTCCGTGACCAGATCAAGTACGTGAAGGTCCACATCGAGGTACCGGAAGACCTTCTGCCCGGGGTGTACAGCCTGTTCGCCAATGCCTCGTCCCAGGACATCACATTCACCGAACGCGTTGTGCCCCTCGATTTCGAGATAGAGAACTACGACGCCCGCGTTCCCGAGATCCCCACCTACATCGATCCAGATGTGGGCGATGTGGTCCGGTCGGAGGTCAATGTGCTGCCCAGGACCAACCTGAGCTTCAAGCTGAAGATCGAGAACAACGGCACCAGGCCCCTGTCCACCGTGACCGTACGGGTCTTCGACAACTACTACGAGAACAACGTGCTGGTCTCCTGGAACTTCTTCAACTTCACCTCCCCACCGATCGCCGTGGGGGACAGGTACATCGTGGGTGAGAGGCCGTTCTCTCCGACAAACCCCCCACTTTACTGGTGGTCCAACAGGAGTGGCGAACACAACCTCGTGTTCAAGATCTTCTACGACGACCAGGCAACGGTGACGAATGATGTCTCCGACCTCAACGTGACTGTGGAGAAGCTGGAGGAGAACGTCGGCACCCTCGCTGAGAACGCCTACCTGGTGGGGACCATCATCGCTGTTGTGATCGCCGTTGTGATAGTGGCCGGTTACGTGTTCGCCCTCAGGCGCAAGCCCCAGGTGGACGCTGACCTTTACAGCTCCATCTATGGCGGTGACTTCGAGGAGGAGGAGGTCGCAGATGTGCCCGCGGAGGCAGCGGCCGAGGCAGGACCCGCCTTGTCCCCCGAGCAGCAGGCCCTGTACGGTGACGATTACGTCGACGACGGGGCCGACTACGACTACGACGACGATGAGTACGACTACGATTACGAGGACGGCGACTACGACTACGAGGATGGCGATTACGAGGATGCCAGTACCGAGACCGCGGTCGTAGAGGAGACGAAAGTGGAGACGAAAGCGGAGACGAAGAAGTAGAACCTCCGTCCTTCCAGAGGGTCCCCGACGAGGACCCGTTCAAAGGGCTCGAGCCATGGCCATGTCTCAAGAGAGCTGCTCGCCCACGATCCCGTCCACCCTCGATAGGAAGGTCTCCCGGGCCTCGATGGGAACGCTGGCACCAGATGCCACGGGGTGGCCACCCCCGCGACCCCCGACCTCGCCTGCTGCGATCGACATCGCCTGGGCCAGGTCGACGCCCTTCTCGACGAGGCGGTCCGTGGCCCTCGAGGACACGTTGAGGGTCTCGCCGTCGGGGAACAGGGAGAGGACCGGAGCATCCTTGGGGAAGAGGTAGATCATACCCAGCCCGGCCAGGGGTCCACCGATGTGGCCTGCCGGGGGTTCGAACCATTGCACATGGTCCAGGGGCTGGGTCCCCGTGTCCTCCAGGTGGTGGAGGCCGGCCCTGACCTGGTCGCGGAAGTCCTCCCGGGCCTGCTTGCACAGTTCGATGTGCGCAGGATATCCCAGGCAGGCACCGGCGCCGACACCGGTGTCACCGAGGCGCCCGGCCGCGTTCACCTGGTTCGAGAAATCATCCAGCCAAGCACTCCTGGCGGGCCACCAGAGGCGCTGCTGGACCGCCCGCTGGGCGAAGGGTGCCTGAACCCCCTCCTTGGACAGGAGCACGATGAGGTACGAGCCCAGACCCCTGATGACCTCCTCCGGGAGTTCCTCCAGGGGAACGTTGCCGTCCACTCCCATCTCCTCGAGGAGGGTCTCGACCTTCTCCTTGCGGCCGCTCAGACCGCGGATGTACGGGTCAGTGGTCCGGACGAGGGCGTCCAGGAGCGTGTCGCCGCTCAGGCCGAGGGCCCTGCGCCTCTCCACGATCCCCCTCCGGATGGTCTCCTGTTCGATGGCCGCGTTCACAGAACGCATGCCATCTACGTGCTGCATGTCACCGATGGCACCAGCGAGGGCCAGGGGTGCCAGGTCCCATGCCCCCTGGGGGTCGAGGGCGAGGGCCATCAGGAAGGCCGTCGAGGCGCCGGAGGCGTCCTTGGCGCCCACGAGGCCGTAGTCGTTGACGTTGACCTCCAGAAGGTGTGCGGGTCGCTCGCCGCCCTGCTTCACGTGATGGTCCAGGATGATGACCGGTCTCTCGAGGGATGCCAGGCCATCCACCTGTCCCGAGCCCATGTCCGAGATGATCAGCACGTCCCATTCCTGCTCGCCGAGCCGTTCGATCTCCCCGGGGCCCATGTTGCCCCAGAGGCTGGTGTGGACCGCGTACGATGCCCGGGTGCAGACCGCGGTGACGATGGAACCGGCGCATATCCCGTCC
>JAUVEQ010000408.1 GCA_030594725.1 Methanobacteriota archaeon | reverse complement strand
AGTAATACCAGGGGCTGGCCCCGGCGGAGACCGGATCGGTGTACTCCGCGACCACCATGAACTCCAGCGAGGCGGTGTCCTGGGATTCCCAGTCGCGTAAATATACCGTGAGATGGTACCCGCCCAGGGGGAGGCCACGGATGGTGTGGGAGTAGTCGTCGACGATCCTTGTGTAGTCGATCTGCTCGAAGTACCCGTTGGTGAGGCCGTACACCTCCCATTTCAACTGCCACTCGGAGTCATCTGGGTCGTCGACAATGAAGATCAACAGGATCCCATTACCCTGCAGGTATTCCTGGCCATGGGCGGGGCTCTCGATCCGGACCTCTGGCGGGGCGTTCAACTGCCGGGGGAGGTTTGGCCTGTGCTGGTCGAGATGGTCCCAATCGATCGTGGGGGGGTCGTCCGGTGAGGCCACGGCAGGATCGGAAGGGGGGAGGAGCAGGAACACTAGGACGAGCAGTGCGTACAATGCTATCCTGACCTGTCCACCTCGCATCCAGGGTTCCCTCGGGGTCGTCGGATTGTGATGTGGCTCCGGGGTATTTGTCGTTTGGGGGATGGCAGAGGGCTGGTCCACGTTGAATGGTGTTGTTTGTTGACCCGACCTAAATGCTAAATATGCGGTTCGGTCATGTGCAGGCAACATAACCAGGAGCCATTCCTGAGGAGGGGATAGCAATGAGGAGAGAGGTTTTCTCGTCTTTACTCGTATTGATGCTGGTGTCCACGAGCCTGTTGGCCCTTGATCCTGTGGATGATGGGGGGACCGTTGGTGATCAGACCAATGATCCTGTCGATGTTGTGGGCGATGGTCGGTTCGCCGAGGCACTTGAGATGATGGTCGGGGTCGATGCGTTCTTCACCGAGAACCTCGGACAGCTCGGGGATCTGGATGTGAGGTATTACGCCCAGGGCTCTGGGATGAACGTCCATTTCGGTCCACGGGGCCCATCATATCTCATTAGAAGCGGGGATGGGACGTGGGATCCGGTCGATGTCAGATTCTTCGGTGCGGACCCCGTGGAACCCATCGGCATCGAGGGGTTGTCCCATCGGTCGAACTTCATCCTCGGTAACGTACGTGAGAAATGGGTGACGAATGCCCAGAACTTCGAAGAGGTCCTCTATCGAGAGGTGTGGGACGATATTGACATCAGATATTACATGCTGGACGGGAAGCTCAAGTATGATCTCATCATCAGGCCGGGAGGGGATCCCTCCAAGGTCGCATTCGAGTTCGCAGGTGTGACGGACCTGGGTCTGGACGATGTCACTGGAGACCTTATCATCACGACCCCGAACACGATGGTACGGGACGATGCCCCGATAGGATACCAGGCGTTGGACGGGGGGGACGTGGTGGTCCCGGTGAGCTATGAACGGTTCCGGGAGGACCTCATCGGTTTCACTGTCGGCCCATACTCGGAGGATGCCTTGCTGGTGATCGATCCGGGGATGGAGTTCTCCTCGCTCTTCGGAGGGAACGATGCCGATTGGGGCGTGGACCTGGCGATCGATAGTGATGGCAACATCATTCTGGTCGGTCGGACGAACTCCTCCGATCTCAAGACCTCGGGTGAGGCATACGATGATGATTGGAATGGATGGTTTGACATCTTTGTGCTCAAGTACGATCCCCTTGGCTCCAACCTTGGGTTCGTGACCTACATCGGTGGCAGCATGAATGACACGCCGAAGGACCTGGAAATCACCTCCGACGATGGCATCCTCATTGGGGGTGAGACCCTTTCTGCAGACTTCCCGATCACCTCCGGCGTGGTCGACTCCACCTTTGAGGAGAGTGAGGCCTTCGTCCTGAAGCTGGCCAACAGTGGATCGGATCTAGTCTCGAGCACCTTCTTCGGGGGCAATGCCACAGAGAATTATGTCTCTTTCTTCAAGGACGCGGATGATAGTCTCTACATCTCTGGAGGCACATATTCTCCCGACCTCCCTGTTACAGCGGGTGCTTACTGCTCTACTCTGGGGGAGGGATTTTCCGTTTTCGCCGCGAAGCTATCGGCGTCGATGGACCAGGTCCTCTACTGCACCTTCATCGATGCGCCGTTCATTGTGGAATCCATCTGTGTTGATACGAGCGGGAACATCTTCCTGGGCGGTTGGACCGCAGCCGATGACATCGTCCTGAACGCCACGGGTTTTGACCAAACATGGGGCGGTCCTCCGATGGACATGTTCGTGGTCAAGATGGACCCGACCTTGTCCACCCTCATGAACTGGACCTATGTGGGGGGAGAGTTCTTTGATGTCGCATATGATATGCATCTTGGGAGTGACGGTTCGGTCCAGATGGTAGGATATACCAATTCCCGGGATTATCCCGTGACGCCTGACGCCATCAGCGGAGGGGCCGTGATCCAGTGGAACTTGGCCTACGTCATCTTGGAGAACGATCTGGGCTCTGTTCGCTACGGCACCTACTTCGGCGTGACCAACACAACAGGGATGAACTTCTGCTGGGACGATGAGGAGGAGATCGTCTACTTCGTGGGCGACATCGATACGTGGGGCCTGCAGGCCACTCCCGGTTGTTTCGACAATACCTATCGGGACAGGACATCGGGATGGGGTGGCCTAGATGGTTTCATCGCCGCCTTCAACATTTCAAACCGCTCTGTGGATTATCTATCGTATTTCGGGGGAGAATCCCCGGACTACCCCAGCAACATCATCATGGATGGTGCTGGCAGGCTAGTTGTGACTGGCTCGACGTTATCGGATGGGTTCCCCACTTCGACGGATG
>JAUVEQ010000084.1 GCA_030594725.1 Methanobacteriota archaeon | reverse complement strand
CCCGAGATCCCCATCGAGCGGACGATAGTCGACATGCTGGAGTTCTGGCGGTCCCACCTGGGATAGTGCGGGTGGCGGGTCCGCTCCCCTTGTCACCATAAATCCCGGTCGGCAATTTCATATCGGAGTAGTCCTGTGGGGCCTTCATGGGCCAAGGTCCGGTCCTCGGAATAGAGGCCACCGCCCACACCGCCTCGGTGGGCATCGTCCAGCCCGCGGAGGACGGAGGGGTGGAGATCCTGACCAATGTGTCCGCCTCCTACCTGCCCACCGAGGGGGGCATCCATCCCCGCGAGGCGGCCAACCACCACGCGGAGGTGCTTCCCCGTCTGATACGGGAGGCCCTTGCGGAGGCAAGCATCATACCCGGTGACCTGGAGGCCGTGGCCTTCTCCCAGGGTCCCGGTCTGGGTCCCTGCCTGCGCACCGGCGCCTCGGCGGCCCGGGCACTGGCCCTGACCGTCGGACGGCCCCTTGTGGGCGTCAACCACTGCGTGGCCCACCTGGAGGTGGGAAGGGCCGTGCTGGGATGCCAGGACCCGGTCCTGCTCTATGCCTCCGGGGGGAACACCCAGGTGATCGCCTACGCGGCGGGTCGCTACCGGGTGTTCGGTGAGACCCTTGACATCGGCATCGGTAACATGCTCGACAAGCTGGGCCGGGAGATGGGCCTGCCCTTTCCCGCGGGCCCCACCCTGGAGCGGATGGCCCTCTCGGGCGAACGGTTCCTCCCCCTCCCGTACAGCGTGAAGGGCATGGACGTGGCCTTCTCGGGCATCCTCACGGCGGCCCTCAACCTGCATTCCAAGGGCGAGCCCACGGACGACCTGGCCATGTCCGTCCAGGAGACGGCCTTCGCAATGCTGGTGGAGGTTACGGAGAGGGCTATGGCCCACGTGGGAAGGGACGAGGTGCTGCTGGGCGGTGGCGTGGCCGCCAACTCGCGGCTCCGCGAGATGGCGACCATCATGGCCGGTGAACGGGGAGCGCGGTGCTTCGCCCCGCCGCCCCGGCTCTGCGTTGACAACGGCGCCATGATCGCCGTGCTGGGCGAGATGATGCTGGACGCTGGCGCGACCACACCCCTCGAGGAGTCCGGCGTGATGCAGCGCTTCCGCACCGACGAGGTGGAGGTGACCTGGCGATGAGCCCCGACGATGCCTGGAAGGGCGAGCGGGTGATCGCCCAGGGGGCCGAGGCCGTGCTGGAGGAGGGCACGTACCTGGGTCGCCAGGCTGTGCTCAAGCTGCGACGGCCGAAGGGCTACAGACATCCCCAGCTCGAGGAGACCATCAGGGTATCCAGGACCCGGGCCGAGGCCAGGGCACTGCGCGACGCCCGCAGCGCGGGGATAAGGACCCCGGCCGTGCTGGACATGGATGCGGAGGGGGGCCGTCTTGTGCTCGAGGGCATCTCTGGCCCCACGGTCCGGGCCTCCATCGACGGCCTCGAGGAGGAGGACCGTAGCCGGGTGGCCCATGCCCTGGGAGGGACCCTTGGCCGCCTCCACGCAGCAGGCCTGGTCCACGGTGACCCCACCACGAGCAACTTCATAATGGAGGACCTCCCTCCCGAGGGTCCCGTGAGCCTTGCGGTCCTGGACATCTCCCTCGGCGGTCGCGCCGAGGGCGTGGAGGAGAGGGGGGTCGACCTCAGGTTGCTCGGCGAGGCGTTCGGGGCCACCCACCATGCCCACCAGGACCTCTTCGAGGTCATACTGGAGGGCTACCGGGAGGCGTTCCCGGATGGCGCTGACGAGGCCATCGCCCGCATGGAGGTCATTGGTGCCAGGGGAAGGTACGTGACCAAGGGGAGCAGGGAAGAGACCCAGGAGGGGGACGGATGAGTGGAGACAAAGGAGATGGTGAGCGGGTCCTGCGGCTGGTGACCTCGAACGAGGGCAAGGCCATGGAGTACGCGGCGGCGCTGGCGGGTATCTCGTGGAAGGTGGAGAGGGTCGCCGGCCCGTACGAGGAGATCCAGGCGGACACCCTGGAAGAGGTGGCCGGTGCAAGCGCCCGTCAGCTGTTCGCGGAGGGGAGCGTCCCACCACCCTTCGTGCTCGAGGACGCGGGCCTGTTCATCGATGCCCTGGAGGGCTTTCCCGGTGTGTACTCCGCGTACGTGTTCCAGACCATCGGTCACCAGGGCATCCTCAGGTTGATGGAGGGTATCCGGGATCGCGATGCCAGCTTCGAGAGCCGCATCGCGTTGTGCGTGCCCGGAGGCGACGTCGAGCTGCTGTCGGGGTCCTGTTCGGGTACGATCCCCCAGGCGATGAGAGGGTCCGGGGGATTCGGGTTCGACCCGGTGTTCATCCCAGAAGGTGACTACCGGACCTTCGCCGAGATGAGCATCGAGGAGAAGGAGGAACGGTCCCACCGGGGACGCGCCATGGCAGCCCTCAGGGAGCGGCTTGCGAGGCTGTGAGCCGTCTCATTTCTCCCGAAGACGGAACCACCATATCATTACGAGGAGGATCAGGATCGCAGCGGCTCCGATGAAGGTGACCGCCGGGTAGAAGATAGGGGGTTCGTACTTCTCCGTGGTCTCGAAGACCTCGATGATGTATGGATCCTCGGCGGGCGATGTGGGGGGGCTCGAGCCCGTTCCGGAGGCCGAGCGGGACGTGATGAAGTACTCCACGCCCAGGATGGAGATGTCATCCCTGGGGATGACCGCCCAGAACGTGGTGTCGTTCCAGGACATCTCTATCTCCTTGAACTCGTCCTCGAAGGACTTCTTGTGGAACAGCGTCGCCGTGATGCCTGTCGATGGGAGGATCTCGCAGCTCACGTTGAGCGGCTTGCCCAGGGGCGCCGTTGTGATGGGGGTGTGGATGATGACGAAAGGGGTCTGGTTGTACAGTATCGTGTCCATCGCCGTGTAGGAGAGGTCCGAGGCATCGAACACCCGGAAGAACACCACCTTCACACCCTCGCCAGGGGGCAGCTCCTGGTTCACCTGATTGTTGGGTGGCGGCCAATCGTGCTTGGATGCGTTGGGGAAGTTCGGGTCCGAGGATATCTGGAAGTACATGTCGGGCGCTACGTCCTCCAGGTTGTCCGTGGCGTTGAGGGTGAGCACCACCACCCGCTGCTGGGTGACGGCGTCGCCGCCGTTGATGAGGACACTGCCGGTGGGAGGCGTGCGATCGGCTAGGAAGGAGGCCACGGCGGACCAGTCCGACCACAGACCCAGCTGATCACGGGTCTTGACCTTCCAGTACCACTTGCCCTCCTCCACGGGCTCGGGGGCGACGTACCGGCTGGAGCGGCCCTGGACTCCCAGCACGACAGCTCCAAGGACCTCGCCGAGGAAGAACTCGTCCAGGGAGTAGGCGATCTCGAAGGAGCTCTGGCTCGATCCCGCGTCCGGGTCGATGAAGGTCCAGACGAACACGGGTTTGGGGTCATGGGTGAACCGGACGGGCACGACCAGCTCCGAGGGGCCCGGAGGAGAGTTCTGCCTCTGGGTGCACCAGATGTCCTCCCCGTCATCCCAGGCGACGTACACGTTGCCGAGGTGATCGATGGCCACGGTCGCGTTGAGGCCCGAGGTGGTCCCGACCGGGACAACGGGTCTGGGTTGCGCGAAGCAGCTGTTCTCGTCGCAGGAACTGGAATGGAGCGGGGGCATTGTGGTGGTGCCGACACCGGATATGGCGATCATCACAATATCGTCCGAACCCACGTCCGAACTGACCCGTGGGATGCCCCGGGATGAGACTGCCAACTCGGCCACGGGAATGTCGATGCCGGCATCCCCTTCCACCACCCGGTCGGAGAGGAAGATGACATCCGCGGAGGTGACCGCCCCGATGGGTCCTTGGACCCAGGTGACCCATGCCCCCTGGCGCCTGGTCACGGCAAGGGCCGGTGCCGAATTGGTCACATTGACCGACAGGTCGGCCAGGGGCAGCGGTTCCGGTAGCAGGGACGTCCGGTCCACATCCTCGACGGACCTGTAGAACACCTGGGATTCCAGGACGACCAGCATGGCATCGACGTTCACCGAGGACCAGGCGGCGTGGAGCGTATCCTCGCTGTCGGTGATGATCACGATCTCACCGTTCAGCTCCCAGTCCTCATCGGCCAGGGCGAAGTCCTCGCGGACCCAGACCCTCGAGCCCTGGGCTACCTTGGCCAGCCCCACCGAGGTGCCGGGATGGTCGTCCAGGGTCCATGCCACGTAGGCCGACCTGTTGGTGATGCCGGCCACGTCGGGCCTGGTGTTGTTGCTGTTGTTGGGCTGGGACACGGGGATGGGGTCGGACCAGCTGAGGCCCCCATCGATGCTGAACGAGTAGCGTATCTCCCAGTAGGGTCCCCCGGGGGTGTCGTCGGTCCGGGAACGCTCCTGCCACACCACGTGGATCGTGCCATCGGGACCGACCGCCACGGCGGGCGACCACTGGTCGGCGTTCTCCAGGCTGGCCTCCATCGGGATGGGGTCCCCGAATTCCCGGCCCCGGTCATCGGAGGTCGAGATGGCGAACAGGACCGCATCCCCCTCCTGGAAAGTTGAGAAACGTCCGTCCTGCCAGACCGCGTACAGGTCGTCGGTGGTCCCGACGGCCAGGTCCACGGAGGTCTGCTCCTTGTCCGTTTCCCTCGAGATGGGGGTCGGCTCCTCCTCGAACTCGATGGCGCCAGCTCCCGCTGCCAGCAACGATATGGCCACCACGGGGATCAAGATGGACAGGAGCAGGTGGAGGGAACTGGGCATGCGTCGGAACATGGCTCAACCTCCGCCGTACTTGTCGGGTGAACAGATAACCGTTTCCCCGATGATGGGTGGGGGGTGTGCAAGCGTTTTTCTACCCGTTTGCCGCTTCTGGGCCGGGTGCGCCCTTGGCTCGAGACAGGATATCCCTCAAGAACATGGCCTTCTTCGCATACCACGGCATGGCTCCCACCGAGAAGCTCCAGGGTCAGCGTTTCTTCGTGGACGTGGACCTCTACCTGGACCTGGAAAAGGCCGGGGAGGGTGACGACATAACGCGGACGGTGGACTACGAGGGCGTCTTCAACACCGTGAAGGACCACGTGGAGGGCAAGCGCTTCCACATAATCGAGGCACTGGCGGAGGCGGTGGCGACCACGCTCCTCGCGGGGTATCCCGTGGACTGTGTCACCGTACGGGTCCGCAAGCCATCGGTGCCCATCCAGGGAATCCTGGACTACACCGAGGTCGAGATCACCCGAACCAAGTGAGCCCCCTCAGGTGGCCCTTCTCAGCATCTCCACCACATCCTTCGAGGCCACCCTCTTCGCCGGTCTCCAGGTGGCGATGATGGACAGCACGATAGTGATGCCGATCAGGGAAATGACCGTCGGCCAGGGTATGGCGTACTCGAAGTCGATCGGTGAGAGGGTGTTGAAGAACCAGATCACGAGGGCCGACATGGTCACCCCCACCACAAGGCCCACGAACATGGCGACCATCGAGATGGCCACGCCCTCGGCCACCAGCGCGTTGCGCAACGCCCCTCTTCTGAGCCCGAGGGACCTCAGGATGCCAAGCTCGAACTCCCGTTCCAGTATCGAGGCCATCAGGTTCATCGCCAGCGAGAAGAATGCCACCAACATCAGGATGACGAGGATGATGAAGAACAACTGGTCCAGGATGCCAAGGCCGCTCTCTATCTCCTCGATGATTACCACGGAGACGATGAGGAAGAAGGAGAAGAAGACCTGGTAGCGCTGCTGGATCGTGCGGCCCACCTCCTCGTGGTCCTCGCCCTCGGCAACCATGATGAAGACCCGCTGGTAGGGCAGGTCCTCGACGCTGGTCTCGGCCAGCTTGGCGTAGGTTCCCAGTGACACGAAGACCCCCGAGCCCCAGGCCTCCTCGGGCCGCTCGGGGAACTCGCCCGCGAACCCGGGCATGGACTCCAGGATTAGCACGATCTCCAGGAACAGGCGTTGGCCCTCGAAGTCCAGCGCTACGGTCTCGCCCAGGCTCACCTCCATGGCAGTGGCCAGCCCCCTGGATATGACGCACCCGTCGGGCCCTATGTCAGACAGCCGGCGCAGCTCGCCCCGGTAGACGTCCCGTTCGGAGACGAAGGTGGCCTTTGTGAGGTCGCCGAAGGCGGCATACACGTCTGTACCGAAGGTCCTCGAGAACACAACATTGGACAGGCTGGCCTCCAGCTCCGGTGTGCTCGATGCCACGTCCTCGGTGTTGTTGGCCTCGCCAATGCTCTCCACCATCGATAGCGGCAGACCGTCATCGCCCAACATCAGGATGTCGGAGCCGATCTCGTAGACCGCGGCCCGCTCGATGCTCTGGAAGATGGCCGCGAAGAAGGATGAGAAGAACAGGAGGATGGCCACGATGATGGCGAATATCAGCGTTGTGGAGGCGTTCCTGCGGAGGTATCTCTCCAGGTTGGCCCGGACCAGCTTGTAGGTGTTGGGGAGGATGGGGCGCATGAGGGCCACCACGCCCCGTTGGAGCAGTGGCACCACGACCAGCATCCATACGCAGTACGAGAAGAGGATGATGAGGAAGGAGAAGATGAAGAACGAGAAGAACTGGCTCTCGCCCACGAAGATGAGGAAGTAGGGGATGAAGAACGTGGCGTAAAGCAGGGCTATGAACATGAGGAAGGCCCCCACGAGCATGCGCTTGTCCACGCCCTTCACGCTGACGAACCGGTACCTGCCCTCCGTCCTTGTGACGGAGATGGCCTCGGCCGGGCTGGTGTCCATCGCCTTCTTGAGGGGCGCCGCGGCGAAGAGGCTCGTGATGGCCAGTGTGATCAAAACCTGGCCCATGACCACTCCCCAGTCCACGACCATCGAGAAGTCCTCGGGGAGCACCTCCACGCCGTACCAGTGGGCCAGGTAGGGCACACCCACGCCCAGGGCCACACCGATCGGGATGCCCACCAGGAGCATGAGGGCCAGCTCCCCGGCCACAACCCTCCCCACCATGCGGCGGCGGGCGCCCAGGAGACGCATGGTGGCCAGGTCCTTCGCCCGCTCCTCCACCGAGAGGTTGAGGATGGACGCGATCATGATGCCCGCGATTATCGGGAACAGGATGGAGAAGATGTAGGCCATGACAGTGGTGGCCCGGGATGCCTCGAGGGATGCCTCGATGGCCGTCGCCCGGGGTGCCATCACGGTGTACTCGGGCCCCAGGTCGAGGGCGATTTCCTTGGCCAGGACGAACACGTCCTCGGCTGGGTTCTGGGGGTTGTTCAGGTCGTACATCTTCGGGTCGATCATCCCCACCATCAGGTTGGCCTGGCCTGTTATGTTGTACAGCTCCTGCACCTCGGCCAGGTCCTTGACGATGTAGGACGAAACGCCCTGGTAGAACCGACCACGGACGTCGATGATACCGTTGACGGTCCACTGGGTGATTATCAGGTTCTCCTGGAAGTCGGGGTCGTCCAGGAGCTCCGTGAAGTTGATGGACAGGTTGAGCTCCCCTCGATAACCGATGACCTCGATCTCGTCACCCACGCCGAGCTCCAGGTACCGGGCCGACTCGGAGCTGATGACGCATCCATCACCCTGAAGGTCGTACTCGCCCTCCATCTCCAGGACGGTCCCCGCCTCGAAGTCCTCCTCTGTCCCGAAGAGGGCGGTGAAGGTAGCGTTCTCGACGGTCCCTGTCGTGGGGTAGGCCAACATCACCTGGGCGACCAGGGGATGGATGGATTCCACCCCGTCGCGTTTGAGCACTCCCGAGACGTAATCAACGTCCAGGTACGACACGTTCGTGAGGTTGGTCGCCCCGATCACGGTCGGCGTGACCTGGATGTCGTGGCCCGCCTCCCGCGTGAAGGTCTCGGTGAGGGTTCCCATCACCACGTTGAACAGCACACCTACCAGTACCATCAGGAAGACCGTCACCACCACGGCGGCGATGCCCATGGCGTTGCGCCGCCGGTTGGAGCGGAAGGCCCGGTAGATGTAACCGCCAAGGGGCAAGGTCAGGCTGCCTCCGGCGTGATCGGGATGGGGGGCGGTCCCGCGTCCTTCTCAACTACCCTTCCGTCCTCCATCATGATCGTGCGGGCTGTCTTCCCGGCGACCAGGGGGTTGTGGGTGACAAGGATTAGGGTCACGCCCTCCTCCTTGTTGAGGGTCGCAAGGAGGTCCAGGATGGCGTCGCCGGATGTGACGTCAAGGTCCCCCGTGGGCTCGTCCAGCAGCACAAGGTCCGGATGGTTGGCGAGGGCGCGCGCGATGGCCACCCGCTGCTGTTCACCACCGGAGAGCAGCGAAGGCGTGTGGGAGGCCCGGTCCTCCAGACCGACCAGCTCAAGCAGCTCCTCCACCCGCTTGGCCCGCTCGGCGGCCGGGATCCCCTTGAACGACAGGGGCAGCTCCACGTTCTCGGCCGCCGTCAACGAGGCGATCAGGTTGTAGAACTGGTGGACGAAGCCGATGCGGTCCCGACGGAAGTCTGAAAGGTCGTCATCGGACAGGCCGAGCAGGTCGACCCCGGCCACCCGCACACGACCCGTGGAAGGCCGGTCGATGGCTCCGATCAGGTTGAGCAGGGTGGACTTGCCGCAGCCGGAGGGTCCCATGATGGCCAGGAACTCTCCCCTGGCCACGTTGAGGTTCACTCCCGCAAGAGCCCTCACAGGGACCAGGCCGGTCATGTACACCTTGTGGGCGTTCTCCAGCTGGACCATGATGGCCGCCTTGTCGCTGGAACTGGACACTGGTTCCTCTGAGCTCATGACAACCGCAAAGGGTAAGCTGGATAAAACCCTTTCCGGGAATAGCGGGGGACCTCACTCCTCGTTGTACTTATCGATAAGTTTCTTGTAGGTCTCCTCGGAGATCTCCCCCAGGATGAAGCGCTCCTCCAGCTTGGCGAGCAACGCCGTCTTGTCGGTGGTCACCTCGGCACCCTTCTTCGGCTCGGGCTTCTTCTTGGCCCCGTGCTCCTTGAGGAACGAACCGGTGTCCTTGGCGTCGGAGTAGTACCAGCTCCCTTCGATCTCGGTGGTCTCCCGACCGTCCGGCGTCATCCGTTTCTCCCCGGTGGCAAGAGCACCCGCAAGTTCCACCCAGTCCCAGTCCTGCAGCTCCTTCGAGGGAATGCCATATGGCAACCTGCCGATGGCGTTCTGGTAGTTCCGCTTGAGGTTGTCGAGCTTGAGCTGCTCCTGCTCCTCCTCGGACATCGCGGGCTCGGCCGTCGCCGCCGCACCGAAGAGCGCCATGGTCTGGGCCGAGGCGGCCTCGGTCTTCTTGGCCTCCA
>JAUVEQ010000019.1 GCA_030594725.1 Methanobacteriota archaeon | reverse complement strand
GCGCTGATCAAGGAGCACAAGGGCGTCCAGGACCTCTCGGTGGACGGGGAGGTGTCCGCTCGCCACGTACACCACGCCCACCCGAAGCCCGTGGTGGACGGCGTCCCCGAACTGGAGGACGAGGACGACCCCCTGATGCTCATAAAGGAGATACTCGGTGAGGAGAAGACCCGCGACCTCGAGGAGGGTCATCCCGCCGAGGGACCAGCCGATGAGGGCGATGAAGGCGATGAGGGCGACGAGGGGGAGAAGGACGCGTGACGCGACGGCCCCGGGCCGACGAGCACGAGGATTTCTACAGGACGGGCCTTGGCAAGGAAGTGCTGGACGCGGAGGTGGAGCTGCTGCTCGACCTGCTGCCCGAGGAGGGCCGGGTCCTCAGCATCGGCTGTGGCATAGGGGTCCACGAGGCGGCGTTGCGGGAACGCAGGCCCGCGATGGAGCTCACATGCTCCGACCTGCAGGACGAGATGCTGCGATCGGCACCATCCGACCTCGATCTGGTCCGGGCGGACATGACCGTCCTGCCCTTCCCCGACGGGACCTACGATGCGGTCTACGAGATCACCGCCCTCGTTTTCGTGAACGATCCCGAGAAGGCCCTCAGCGAGATGGCGCGGGTCATCCGGCCCGGGGGCCGTCTTGTCCTGCTCTCCCTGAACCCCCTTTCCAAGTGGGGACGGGACCGACTCAGACAGCTGCCCGCACCCTGGGGCGAGCTGGAGGGCCTGGTCGCCATGGTCGAGGCCGCCACCGGTGGAGTGGTCCACGTGGACCACGCACTGAACCTGGAGGACGATGTCCTTCGCGAGTCCACGGGACTGGAGGATGCTGCATTGATAGTCCTGGTATCGGAAAGGCCAACCTCTAAATCGTAGCAGACTGGTACTACGGCCGCATGATGGAGGTAATCCTCACCCTTCGCATCCCCGAGAGCTGGTTCGAGGACGTGGCTCCCCTCCTGGACAAGCCCGTCACGGTCCTCGAGTCCGTTCCGGACGGCGTGGCCGGGGGTCGAGGGCTCATCGAGATACGCGGGGACGATGAGGCCACCCAGGCCGTGATCGAGGCCATCAAGGCCCATCCCAGTGTTTGCCACGTCGAGTTCGTCCCCCTTCCCGAGGGAGGCGTGCTGGGCAAGGTCGTCACCTCCAAGTGTGTCGCGTGCACGGCCCTCACCGGGGTAGACTGCTTCCTGACATCGGCCTCCGCCAGAACAGATGGTAGGGTGGACTGGAAACTCGTCACGGGCAGCGAGGGCTCCCTCAAGGAACTGGTGGACCGGCTGGTCGCCGGGGGGTGCGAGGTGGACATTCGGAGGGCCCGGCGTCCCGACCTGCCCCGCCCGCTGACGGACCGCCAGGAGGAGATCCTGCGGATAGCCCTCGAGGCAGGTTACTACGACCAGCCCAAGCGGGCCACGATCAAGGGCCTGGCCAAGCGGGCCGGCATCGCGCCATCCACCTACCAGGAGATACTCCAGCGGGCGGAGCGGAAGGTCATGCTCACGTCCCTCGAGGAGTGATCGCTCCGAGTGTAGGGCGAACATGTCCGGGATAGATATAAACACGACCTAATGCTTCTCCGCTCCCGGTGAGACATTGACAGGGAGCGAAAAGAAGAGCCAGATCGAGGAGAACCAACAGGTCATCGAGAACATGGCTCGCATCAAGCACAAGATAGTCGTCATGAGCGGCAAGGGCGGCGTTGGCAAGAGCACCGTGGCGGTCAGCTTGGCCCTCACCCTGGCCGCCGAGGGCCACAAGGTGGGCGTCATGGACGTGGACATCCACGGCCCCGACGTGGCCAAGCTCCTTGGCGTCGAGGATTCGCGGCTGCAGAGCGCCGATGACATGATCATCCCCGTCCCCGTCAACAAGAACCTCACCGCCATGTCCATGGCATTCCTCCTGGAGGACCGGGACACCCCCATCGTCTGGCGCGGGCCGTTGAAGATGGGCGCCATCAAGCAGTTCCTCGGCGAGGTCGCCTGGGGAGACCTTGACTACCTGGTCATCGACCTGCCGCCGGGCACCGGGGACGAGCCCCTGTCCGTCGCCCAGCTCCTGCCCGATGGCGCCTGGGCCGTTATCGTCACGACCCCACAGGACCTGGCCTTGCTGGACTCCCGCAAGGCCATTCGTTTCGCTCAGCAGCTGAAGATGAACGTCGCTGGAGTGGTGGAGAACATGGCGGGCCTCGAGTGCCCCCACTGTGGCGAGATGATCGACCTGTTCAAGACGGGCGGCGGAGAGGCAGCGGCCAAGGACATGGGGGTCAACTTCCTGGGGCGGGTCCCGATAGACCCCCACATGGTGATCATGAGCGATCTTGGGCAACCCTACGTGGTGGACGAACCCGACGAGCCCGCGCCCAAGGCCTTCCATGAGATATCGAAGAACCTGGAGAAGATGATCGGGGCAAGTTAACTCCGGATATTGAGCAGTAATAAAAGGTGATATGATGCTAGTAGCGATACCAACGAATGGGAACGACCTATCTGGCAGGATCGATGAACGATTCGGGCGGTGCGCCCGATTCATCCTAGTGGACCCGGAGACCAAGGAATTCAAAGTGGTCACCAACCCCGCGGCGGTCCAGAGCGGTGGGGCCGGCATCACAGCGGCCCAGACGGTGATCGACCAGGGTGCCGATGTCGTTATCGCAGGAGAGGTGGGTCCCAATGCTTTCTCGGTCCTGGAGCGGGCCCAGATCAAGGTCTACTCGAGGGTCTCGGGAACGATCCATGACGCACTGGACCTCCTAGAGTCCAAACAGACCACGGTGGCCGAGGAGCCCACGGGGCCTGCCCGTCACCAGAGGTGATGGGTCCTTGAGGTTGGCGGTGGCCAGCGGCAAGGGTGGCACCGGCAAGACCACGGTGGCCCTAGGCTTGGCCATCGTGGCCGGGGAGGTCACCCTGGTGGATTGCGACGTGGAGGAGCCCGACGACCACCTGTTCCTGGGTGGGAAGGGCGACCTGGTCGAGGAGGTCACGATACCCGTGGCCAGGGTGGACGAGGACAAGTGCACCCACTGCGGTGAATGCGCACGCGCATGCGTCTTTGGGGCCATCGCGGTCGTCAAGGACCAGGTGATAGTTATCGACGACATGTGCCACGGTTGCGGCGTGTGCGGCCTGGTGTGCCCGGAGGATGCCATACACGAGGAGAGGAGGCGCATCGGCGAGGTGACGCTGCAGGAAAGGAACGGCCTCCACCTCTACACCGGCTTCCTTGACATCGGTCAGCCCCTCGCGACGCCTCTGATAACGAGACTGAAGACGCTGGCCCCCGACAACGGGCTCCAGATCCTAGACTCGCCACCTGGGACGGCGTGCCCCGTGGTCGAGACCATTAAGAACACCGACCACTGCCTACTGGTCACAGAGCCCACGCCCTTCGGCCTGTTCGACCTCACGATGGCGGTGGACATGATCCGCGAGCTGGGCGTGCCGTTCTCCGTGGTCGTGAACAGGGACCGGGAGGGCTACGAGGAGATGGACCGCTACCTTGAGAAAGAGGGGGTGCCCGTCCTGATGCGCATCCCCGATTCGATGGAGATCGCGAAGCTGTACTCCCGCGGGCTCCACTTCGTCGAGGCCATGCCTGAATGGAGGGAGCGGTTCTCCCGCCTCCTGGACGAACTGACGGGAGGTGGCGCCTGATGGCCGCCATACGCCTGTTGGTCATGTCCGGCAAGGGTGGCACGGGCAAGACCACCGTTATGGCCTCCCTGGCCGCCCTCGCCGACGAGCCCATACTGGCCGACTGCGACGTGGACGCTCCCGACCTCCACCTGCTGTTGGACCCAGAGGTCAGGGAATCACACGAGTACCTCGGTCTCCAGCTCGCCACCATCGATGATCTGCTTTGTACCAAGTGCGGTTCATGCCATCAGGTCTGCCGTTACGATGCCATCTCGGAGGACATCATCCTCGACGAGTCCTCCTGCGAGGGTTGCACGGCGTGCTCCATCGTATGCCCCGAGGGGGCCATCACCATGGAGGACCGGGTCGCGGGGGATGTCTTCGTGTCATCCACCAGGTTCGGGCCGATGGCCCACGCAAAGCTGAGGGCCGGCGAGGAGGCATCGGGCAAGCTGGTCATGGAGGTGAGGCGGTACGCCGACAACCTTGCATTGGAGCATGGCAGTGAGCACATCCTTATCGATGGACCACCAGGTATCGGATGCCCCGCCATCTCCGCGCTGTCGGGCGTCGATGCCGTACTTGTCGTCGCCGAGCCCACGCTGTCCGGCCGTCAGGGATTGTCGCGCGCTGTCGAACTGGCCCATCATTTCGACGTACCAGCAATGGCCGTGGTGAACAGGGCGGAGCTGAACCCCGAGGAGGCCACCGTCATCGAGGGATGGTGCCGGGACCAGGGTGTCGAGGTGTTCGACAGACTGCCGTACGATACAGCGGCCACCGACGCCATGATGGCCAGAAGAACGGTGGTGGAGCACGACGACGGTCCCCTCGCCCAGGGCCTTCGCAGGCTCTGGGTCCAGATCCAGGATGTCCTTGATGTGCGCTATGACTGAGGAGAGAACGAGATGAGATGCGCTGAGTGCGATCACAGACGATGCGAGGTGGGCGAGGACTGCTCGGCCGGGCTTGCCCCGAAGGTCGCTGGCGAGACCTACGTGGGAGATGACCTGCGGTTGCTCAAGGCGTCTGGAGAGGTGGAGGTGGAGAACTACCTCGCGGCGACCCGGATCGAGGAGATAACGCATCTGGCGAAGAAGCTGGGCGTCAAGAGGCTGGGTCTCGCTTTCTGCATAGGTCTGGCCGAGGAGGCCCGGTGGGTGTCCCGTTACTACGGCAAGTACTTCGAGGTCCATTCGGTCTGCTGCAAGGTGGGAGGCGTGTCCAAGGACGAGTTCGGCCTTCCCCACCTCCGTGGCGAGGACAGGGAGAGCACCTGCAACCCCGCTGGTCAGGCGGCTGTGCTCGCGGACGCGGGCACCGACCTCAACGTGGTACTTGGCCTCTGTGTCGGCCACGACTCCCAGTTCTACAGCAGCTCGGTGGCCCCGGTGGTCACCCTGGCCGCCAAGGACCGGGTGCTGGCCCACAACCCGCTGGGTGCCATATATTCGCGGTACCACAGGGAGGCCCGGCTCGGTGTGTTCGATGACGATGAAGATGATGAGGGTAACATCAATGACGATTGAGACATTCAGGAGGAAAGTAACATGAGGATTTCAGTACCATCTATGGGCAACAATGGCTTGGACGAGCAGGTCGGCGAGCACTTCGGCAGGGTCCCGACCTACACGATAGTCGACACCAAGACGGATGCGGTCGAGACGCTAACGAACACCAGCGAGCACATGGGCGGCACGGGCTACCCACCGGAGCTGATGGTCAAGGCCAATGTGGACGTGATGGTCTGCGGTGGCCTCGGTCGACGGGCCATCATGATGTTCGAGGAGATGGGGATCCGTGTCTTCGTCGGTGCCAACGGCACCGTGAGGGACGCGGTCCAGATGTACCAGTCCGGCGCGCTCCAGGAGGCCACTGACGAGAACGCCTGCAAGCAGCACGCATTCCGTCAGCACGATCACGGGGAACACGATCACCATCATGAATAGCGAACGTAATGAGTCGAGAAGGGGAAACGGATGAGCCACCACGTCTACGGACCTGTGCCCTCGCGGCGTCTCGGACGCTCCCTGGGTGTGAGTCTCGTCCCGCCGAAGACCTGCACGTACTCGTGCGTGTACTGCCAGCTGGGCAGGACCACTTACCAGACCGCTGAGCGGCGCAGTTTCTTTCCTCCGGCCGACATCCTTGGCGAGATCGGGAACGCGCTGGAGGTCACAGGCGACGTGGACCACATCACCTTCATCGGCGACGGGGAGCCCACGTTATCATCGGATATCGGTCTTCTCATCGGGCTGGTCAAGGAACGGTTCGACGTCCCCGTTGCGGTGGTGACCAACGGATCGCTGCTCTTCGACGCCCGAGTGAGGGCGGAGCTGATGGCGGCGGACAGGGTCCTTCCGACCCTCGCCACCGCAGAGTACCAGACCTGGCGGCGCATGCATCGGCCCCACGGGGACCTGGTCTTCTACGCGGCCATAGAAGGGCTGGTGAGCTTCAGCCAGGAGTACACAGGCGACCTGTGGCTGGAGGTGATGCTCGTCCACGGGCTCAACGACTCCGATGTGTCCCTCAAAGCCCTTCGCGAGTTGATCAAAAGGATCGAGCCCGGACGGGTGGACCTTCTGACACCCATCCGGCCCCCTACAGAGGATTGGGTCGAAGTGCCTGAACCGGACAGGGTGCTCAGGGCGGAGGAGTTGCTCGGTTCCAGCGAGGCCATGGTGAGTGAGGCGGATGCTCCGTTCAACGCGTCGGATTTCGGGAGCTGCCGGGAGGCCGTCCTTACCATCTGCTCCCGCCATCCACTGAGGGAGAGGATAGCCAGGGACCTGTGTACCCGTCTGAATGGCGAGGGAGCGGTCGAGGAGATGTTGTTCGACGAGGAGATCCACACGGTGAGATGGCGCGGAGAGACGTACCTCTTACCACATCATCTCGTGAGGAATGCACGTACTTAAGGAATGGTTGAGGAGGTTATGGAATGGAAGAGACGAACTACACCGACGGGATCGATAAGCTGGCTTCCAATCTTCAGTCGAGGATCGACGAGGACGAGGCGAAGGTGTTCTCAGAAACAGCTCTCTACGAGGCGCATCATCCCCAGAACTTCGGGGTCATCGAGAATCCTAATGGCAAGGCGGTACTGACAGGTTCGTGCGGCGACACGATGGAGATGTTCGTGGTCGTCGAGGGTGACACGGTGGTCGAGGTCAAGTTCTCGACGGACGGTTGCGGGGCCACCTTCGCTTGCGGGAGCATGCTGTCGAAGATGGCACAGGGCCAAAGGAAAGAACAGGTACTGGCCATCACCGACGAGGACCTCCTCGAACGTCTGGACGGCCTTCCCGAGGAGAACCTCCACTGCGCCCGCCTGGCAGTGGCCACCCTGCACGGTGCCGTGAAGGTCACCTGACCACACCGGGTACTGGACGCGGTCGATGGTCCACTCTGCTTGGAATTGCCCCAGTTGTCATGGCTTGCCCGCGGCGGCTGAACAATCCACCAACATTAATAATCGACCAGTCCCATCTACAGCGACTGGTGTGATAGATGTTGGGAGCCGCGAACTTGACGCATAGACCCGTCCTCGTCTTGCTCATCCTTACGCTGCTGTTCATCGAGATCGGTGGCGCCACGGTAGGTAATGGCGATGGGCCTGACGATGGACCTGGCGATGGGACCGGGGCTTCACCACTGGCCTACACTCCCATGGGTACCATATCCTTCGTGAAGGCATCCAGTGGCATACCGCTCGGTGGAGGCTGGAAGTGCGACCCCGCCATAGGCGACGTGAACGGGGACGGTTACCAGGATATCACGGCCATCACTCGACTGGGGAACGGGCCCAAGGTCTATATCCAGAACGGCAACCTCGTATGGCGAGATGCCTCCAACGGTCTGCCCGCCAGAAGCACCGGAGGAGGGATGGACCTCGGTGACGTGGACGGGGACGGCCACCTGGACCTCGCCGTCGGGGACCACGGTGCCAATGCCAGGATCTACCGGGGGGACGGGACGGGCAAGTGGGACGGTCCCTTCGGGAGGGTGAACACCAGCCTCACCTCGGACGATGTCGAGCTGGGCGACCTCAACAACGACGGCCACCTGGACATCGTCTACTGCGACAGGCTGTCCCATCCGTCCATCCAAGCGTACCTTGGCGACGGCAAGGGCAACTGGACCAATGCCTCGAGGGGCCTCCCGTACGACACCTTCGGGGGCGGGGGTTACACCATCAGGCTCGGCGATGTGAACAACGATGGTTACCTTGACATCGCCTGCGCCCTGGCGACCGATGACCACCGCATCTTCCTCGGCGACGGCAAGGGCAACTGGACGGCGGCCAACAGCGGGTTGAACATGGACGCCCAGTACTGGGGTATCGACCTGGGTGATTACGACAACGATGGCGACCTGGACCTGGCCCTTGGCGGCTGGAACCGCGACACCGTCGCAGTGTACCGCAACGACGGCCGCGCCAACTGGACGCGGGCCAGCAGCGGGCTCCCCAACCTGATGGTAGCTGGAGTGGAGTTCGCCGACCTCGACCTGGACGGCAACCTGGACCTGGTGGCCATGGGGTACAACACCGGAAAGACCCACGTTTTCAGGGGGAACGGTAGAGGTTCTTGGAGCGAGGTCACCTCCGGAATGCCCACCGCTCAATCTTGGGATGCCATCGGGGTCGGTGCAGGTGACCTGGACCACAACGGGTACCCCGACCTTGTCCTTTGCTTCGGGCAGGACAGTCAAGAGGGGGGTGCCCTCGAGGTTTGGAAGAACTCCCAACCCCAACCCGCCAACCTCTCCGTGCAGGTGATGGAGCCGCGCCCCCTCAGCAAGCTTCGCCCCGGCTCCCTCAGGCTCATCACCTGGAACTCCGTGGGTGGTGTGAGACCCAGCAGCATGGACCTGTCCTACTCGACGACCGGCCCCAAGGGGCCATGGATGACCGTCGCCACCGGCGTCGCCGATACCGGCAGGCACCAGTGGATAATACCTGATACCGTCTCCCGGAACTGCTACGTGCGGGTCTACGCCCATCACCCCACGGACCCGGCCAAGGACGGATCTGGCGTGTCCCGGGAGCGCTTCGAGATATTCACCGATGGCAGGAGGGGCGTCGAGCTGGAACTGGAGGTCCCTGTCGGGGGCGAAGTGTTCTACCTGGGCGACCTGGTCCAGGTCAATTGGACCGTCCAGGACGGGACCGCTCCTTACGACATCCGGGCGTACTACGGGACCAACGGCACCGAGGGGGACGTGACCCTCGTCGGGACAGAGAGAATGGATAACGGTGGCAAGGGCAACCTGACCTTCCTTCTTCCCGAGGACGAGCCGACCTACACGGGATTCCTCGAGGTGGTGGCGACCGACTCGGCCTTGGTGCCCTCATCCTTCGCCGACGGGACGGATGGTACCTTCGTCGTCGGCGAGAAGATGGACAGGCTCGAGCTCCAGCAGGGCGACCTGGACATGGAGATCGGAGGAACGGCCACCTTTGATGTGAGGGCCTGGTCCCCTGACAGGGAGATCACCCACCTACTAGCGTTCAAGTGGTCCCTGGGCGGCACAAGCTGCGAGATCAACGACACCTCGGGCCCTTCGGTGCAGGTGACCGCGCTCCTCCCCGGGGAAGCGGTGCTGAGGGTCTCAGCGGGGTACTTCGGCATCACCCTCTCCGACCGGACCAACGTCACTGTCATGAATCGGATCCGTGACCTGGAGGTCACGCCCACCCAGCTGACGCTGGACCACAATGGCTCTGCCCTGATAGTCGCGCGGGCGGTGGATGTCCTGTCCCGGGACATCACCTCCGAGACGGCCTTCACGTGGTCCGTCGACGGGGATGTCGTCTCCCTCGACACCGACACGGGACCCGCCGTTAACGTCACCGGCACAGGCGTAGGCCAGGGCTGGGTGAACGTATCGGCCGTCTACCGGTCCACGACGCTGCACCAGTCGGTCCAGCTAGGGGTGTACCGCACCATAGGGTCGGTCCGCCTCGAGCCCAAGGACGCCGAGGTGGAGAAGGGAGGGACGCTGCAGATGACGGCCATCTCCATGGCCACCGACGGCGTGCCGATTCCAGAGGGTGTCTACTACGAGTACGAGGTGGTAGGCGACGCCGGTTACCTTTACCCGCCCCGGGCCTCGGGTTCGCCCGTGTTCCACGCCACAGGGCTGGGCGGGGTGACCATCGTGGTCAAGGCCACCTACGGGGATGTGCAGGTGACGGACAGCACCGTCGTGACCGTCATCCCCGCCGACATACCCGTGCGGGTGGACATCCACCTGCCCGTGTCCCTCGACCCGGAATGGGTCCCCGTGGGCGAGCCCATCGATGTCTACGCCTCGGTCCACGGAAAGGGGGGCGAGGACCTGACCCCCAAGGCCCGGTTCGACTGGTCCATGGAACCCGATATCGTTTCTTGGCAGGCCATCGGGAGGAACGGTACCCGGATCGTCCCAGAGGCCCTGGGCAATGTGGAGCTCAGGGTGACGGCCACTGTGGAGGGGTTCTCGATATCGACCTCCGTCAACCTCACTTTCGTACGGACCGTCGACGCTGTGGAGATGCTCACGGACCCAGAGGAGGGACCGGTCCACCAGGGCGACACGGTGCTGCTGACCCTCGTCCTCCTGGACTGGTTGGGCGAGCCCATCCTGGAGGGCGCTGAGTACGGGTGGTCCACGGAGTCGGGCGTGCTCAGGCCCACCGACGACCCTAGCAAGGTGGAATGGGTCATCACCGAGGTGGGCACCCACGTCGTCACCGTGGAGTACGCGTTGGGTCCACAGAGGGGCAACACCACACAGTCGGTGGTGGTCCTTCGGACCCTGGGAGAGGTACAGCTCGGGGACGTTCCCGACACGGCCTTCGTGGGCGATGTCATCGGCGTCCGCGTCACGGTCCTCGACTACGATGGGAACGACGTGACCGGCCTGGTGGAGGTAAGGCTCCAGGTGATCAGCGGTTCCACCGCGTCGGTCGACTGGGAATGGGACCCCGTGGGGGTCATGAACATGACGTTCCTCACGTGGGGTGACCTGAACTTTTCCATGGTCGCCGACCTGGAAGGCTCCACCGTCCAGGCAGGGGCCAGCCTGACCGTCACGTTGGCGGCAGAGGACGGACCCGATGACGAGGGACGGGATCACGCCGGATGGACCATCCTGGCCATCGCCGTCGTCGTCATCGTCGGGGCCTTGTCGGGCGGTTATCTGTATTCCCGGAAGAGGAGGCAGGGGACCTCCGACATGCATGAGCCCGATCCGTCCGATGACGGTCCCGAGGACGACCCGTGAGGTCCCCCATGGAACAGGAAGGCCGGTCAAGGCCTGGCAAGGATGTCTTGGAGCGGTCCATCAGAAGGGTGGCAGCAAGAGGATCAGGACGAACAGGCCCCCGAAGAAGGTGATGGCGCTCACATGTACCCCGAAGGCCACCATGGCGTTCCGTTCCTCCTTGTACAGGCGGCGGGAGAGCTGGAGGGCGGCGTACGAGCCCACGGCGACCCCGAGGGTTAGGGACAGCACCCCTAGGATGAAATGGGTGGAGGGGTCCACGAAGGGCATGGGGATGGGTTCCACCGTGCCACCTGGGAACCTGGTGAAGGCCGAGACCGTGATGTCCCACACGGCCCACCCCCAGGTACCTACCAGCGGGAGGTTCCTGGCCACGAGGACCCCGAGGAACACGGGGACGAACACAAGGCCGTAGCGTTCCAGCAACCTCCATGCACTCTCCTGCCTGGCGTCACCCGTCAACCTGACGATCAACGCCTCTGCCGCCCAGACCACTATGAAGGGGACGAGGAAGCAGAGAAGGACGATCATGGAGCGCAGGGCCACAAGGCGTGCGACGGGCCCTCCGAGCCCGATGAGGAAGTACTGGGCCAACAGTATCCCTGCCAAGATTATGATGAGGGCCCTGCGGGGTGTGGTGAACACGTGGGGTAGCCTGGTGAAGGCCAGGTATGCCAGCGCCCCGAAGAGGATGATCGAGACGATGCCGAGCGCTACAACGGTCATCGGACCGAACGGAAGGATGAGGGCGGCGGATGCCTCGGCGACCCCCACCCACCACAGGCGGGTGAGGACCAGCATGTAGGGGATGGAGATGCCCATGAGGACAATGGCCGCCGTGGCCTCGTCCTTGTGTACCGCCTGGGGTCTGTACACGTCCTGGGCGAAGGTGGTGGTCGCGGGTTCCACGGTGGCCTCCCGGACCGTGGAGTCGTTCTGGACGCACGAGAAGCACATGGAGCAGAAACCGGGCCGTCTCTCCTCATCCGTCCATATGCACACGTCCCCGCGGGGCACCGCATCGGGCCTGTTACGGACCCCTATCCTCAATATGGAATAGCGGGCGATGAGCTCCTCGATGACCCCGTCCCTGCAAACGTACCGACAGTAGGTGCGCTTGCTGAAGATGGACGAGATGACCAGGTTGATGAGCAGGATGGTCAGCATGAACGCGGCGACGGCCCACGGATAGAGGTCGATGCTGAAGACTATCTCGACCCAGAACGCGGCCAAGAGAATGAAGAATCCCGGCCAGAGGTTCTTCATCCATTCGGGCCATTCCAACCAGCTCTTGCCCTTACGCAGGTTCTTCGCCCACGTGTCGACGAATCCGCACGCCTCCACGTAGCACCACAGGCGGCCGAAGACGGCGTAGAGGAGAAGGATGCCCGCCAGATAGTAGGTCCAACCCACCATGGTCGCGAAGTTCTTCGTGGGGTCCTGGGTCCCGAAGAACCCTATGATTATCGTTGCGATGTACAGGACGAACAGCGGCATCTGGAGGAATCCCTGTGCCCATTTGTGCTTGACAACGTAGGTAAGGGCGTGGGAGGACCAGCTCCAAATGATGCTCCGGCTTCTGGGGACCACCAGGCCCCTGGTGACCTTCTTTCCCCTGACCACGCCATTCTTGCGCACGAAGGTGTAACCCACCGCTATCGACAGGGAGCTGACGGTGAGGATGATCAGGCCCGCGGGGACCAGGTCCGAGAGATGGCCAGGAGGGGGCGGTGCGATGACCATCTCGATCTCGCCCAGGGTGTTCCCCTCGACACTGATATTGAACGTGTAGGTGCCCGTCCTGGCGAAGCTGTACTCGAAATCTATCCTTCCGTCCGAACCGGTCAATCCTTCCAGCACGGTCTCGTTGTTCCCCTCCGAGTCGATGACCTCCATGCGGAGAAGGGTGTGGACCATGGGCTCCCCGGAACGCTCGGCGAGGAACTGGATCCGCTCCACAGGGCCCCAGGCCTCCACCGACTTCTGCCAACGGTTGGTCACGGTCACCCCCTCGAGGGGGTTGTCTGGGATGTGGAGGGGGCCGACCACCACGTCCCATACATCGACCATGCCGTCCGGACCCGGGGCCTCGTAGGTCATGTTCGTCAGCCACGAGGCGTAGACCACGTTCCCGTGGGGGGTGATCTGGATCCCCTGCGTGTCCTTCCCGGGATCCGACTGGAAGATATCAAAGGGGCTCCAGTACCCATCCCCCTCCCTGGACCTCCAGACCAGGTCGAACGAATCTCCCGCCGTGAAGCCGTCATCGTTGGTGTGCCAGTAGATCCTGATCTCGTCATCGGCCTTGCACAGACAGGGTTTTCCGTTGAAGGCATTGCGGAGGTCGCCGGTCAGGTCCTGTATCGGAGTGAAACTCCCATTCTCCCACTCCCGGTAGTAGATCAGCGAGGACTGCCAGAAGGACCCGAACTCATGGACCTGCCAGGCAAAGCAGAGCCGTTGACCGTCCCACAGCATGCTCACCCAGATGCTCTCTCCCCGGCCTCGGCATGACACTTCCTGGATGTCCGACCAATCATCACCATCGAAGACCCTTCCATATATGGATATCACGTTCTCGTTGGTGCCGTGGGGGCCGACGGGCAGCAACTCCCTGGCATACCAGGTCAGGTACGACCCACCGGGTACGGAGACCAGCTCCGGTATGAAATCAAGCCCCCCTCCTTCCGTTCCCGATAGCACCCACACTGGCCCGATCGAGTTGTCGCCCACCAACCTGCTCACGATGACCATCCCCGGACCCTTCGTGAGGTTCGGGTTGTTGGTCGCCCAGGCGACCAGCAGACCGTCGTCCGTCGATACCGCTGTGGGCTGGACATCCTCCGCCCCATCCCCCGGCGAGATGATATCGACCACCTCCCCCCACGACGTACCATCGAAGGTCCGGTAGACGATGTCATTGTCTTCTTCGTAGGTGAATGGTAGGTACGGGGTGGACCAGATGATATAGAGCATGTCGTTGTGAATGGTGACGTCGAATCCCGCGACCCTGCTGCCGGAAGCGTTGAAGGACCCATCCTCTGGAACGATGTTGTTGACCGCCCAAAGGTCGCTCCAGGAACCGTTCCGTAGGACCCGGCACATGACGTTCTCGGTCACCTCTGTCGTGCCCGTCTCCTTCACCCAGAAGGAGTAGAGGTCCCCCTGGTAGGAGATGATATCCGGGTTCATATCATCAACGGTTGAGGCGGAGACGTCAACGGGGGCCATCTCCACGTCCCCCCCCGGGGCCACGAGGGGCTTCGGCTCGAAGTCAAGGAATCCGTATGGCGAGAGACAGGCCTGGGCCGCGGGGGACAGGAGGATCGCCATGATGGCGACCAAGACAAGGAAACATTCCATCCTCTGCCTCATCGACCAGCCTTTAGGCAATCCTAAAGATATATCCAGGTTGGTACACTTTTTACTTATTACGTCCAATTCACTATGAAAAAACAATCGAGAGAAGACCAGAACGACCGATGCGGCCATACCGATCAAGGAAGGGGATGGTGGACCCATCGGGGTCCGTGTGCTGTAGCGTACGGAACCCATGAAAATGACCCGTTGTCAGAGGTTCAACACCGTTAGGCCCACATCACACTCGAACCTCATTGCTCCATCATCGTACATTAGGTTCGGTACTGTGATATCACGACGACCCGTTTCAATCTATCGGGCATCCAAGTGATCCCCATGATCCCGCGGGGACACGGGCAGCCCTCCACGTTGGAACAGGAGCAGCCCGTCCGGTGTGATACGGTCCGTAAGCCCCCTCACCGCCGCTTGGCCTGATAGTAGAGGACCAGGTCGCGTCTGTCCTCGGGAACGAGGCCCTCCACCGCCAGTTCCACCTCACCCCCGGAAGGAGAACCTGCGACGATGGCCCCCTCGAGGGTGGCGTACCAACCTCCCGGGGTCCCCGGATCCCGCCCCCCTCCACGCCGATTGGCGAATGGTCTGTCCTTGGTGCTCCTTCGCGTCAACCCTTATATAATGGCTCGGACATGTTAACGATGGCGATTGAATGCTGGTGAAGTTCGAGGTCTACAAAGATGAACGGTCCTGGTGTGCGAGGGGTATCGGTGTCGATATATTCACCCAGGGAGAGAGCCTCGATGACCTGATGGGGAACATCAAAGAAGCGGTCGCCCTCCATTTCGAGGATGAGCTGAAACGGGGCGAGGAGATAAGGATACTGTCCATCTCGGAGATGGAGGTAGGGGCGATTGCCTAGGTTGCCGGTCGTGAGCGGCAGAGACCTCATCAAGATGTTGACCGGAATGGGCTACGAGGTCGTCAGGCAGCGGGGAAGCCATGTGCGACTCCGGAAGACCACACCAGCCGGTGAACACAACATCACGGTCCCCGACCATGACGAGATGGCCCTGGGTACCCTCAACGACATCCTCTCCAGTATCAGCATATGGAACTCCGTCCACAAGGAGGACCTGATTAAGACACTCCGGGGTGGATGATGCGTTCCCCTGGTGGCTTGGGTGTGAATGAGTCCGCTGTTGCCGGTTTCACGAATCGTCAACCGAATTGGTAGATTGATAGCGGAATAGAAGATAGGTGGACCCGCCGGGGTCCGATCACATTCGACCGTCCCCTTGTTCTTGGGGCAAGCTCCTGGGCACGACAACTTTCTTGAGAAAAAGGTTGATCGAGAAGGAGGGGGCCTCCGCCCTCACTCCTTCTTCGGCTTCTTGAGCTCCTTGATCCGGTCCTTCACGGCCTTGAGGTCGGCCTCCA
>JAUVEQ010000211.1 GCA_030594725.1 Methanobacteriota archaeon | reverse complement strand
CAGTGGAACTCGCCCCATGACGACGGTGGCAGCCCAATCAATGGCTACACGGTCTACAGGGGCGACTCGGCAGGCACCATGGAGGTCATCGCAACCCTGGGCCTTGTCAGGACCTGGACCGACGAGGACGTTGTGCGCGGCAAGACCTACTACTACTCCGTTGCCGCCGTCAACGACGTGGGTGAGGGCGAGGCCTTCGCCCCATATCCGGTCAAGGTGCCGAAGGAGAAGGAGGGCAGCCCCGGCTTCGAGGTCGTCCTCGTGGCCATCTCGTTACTGATCGTCATACCCATCATCGCAAGGAGGAGGGATTGAGATGAGAAGGTCCATCTCTATGCTCATCGTGCTGATGATGACCCTCGGGCCCTTCGCCCAGGGTGTGGACGTGAGCGATGACCAATCTATAACACCTCCAATTGGGCCAGACCTCGAGATCCCTACTATCCAACCAACCCCCGACACGGGCGAGCTCCTTTCCAACATCGACGGGTTCTTCACCGAGAACCTGGGGCAGAAGGGCGAGGGGGCGGGCAGGTTCTACTGCCAGGGCTCGCCCCTCTCGGTGGCCTTCGGGACCAGTAGTGTTATGTACGATTTTCAGCCAGAAGGGAGCTCCGAGGGTGTGATGTTCAGGATCACCTTCGAGGGAGCGAACACAGTATCTCCAACGGGATCCAACCAACTCACCCATAATAACAATTACTTCATCGGTAACGACCCGAAGGAATGGGTAACCGGGGTCAATAACTACAGAGAGGTCATGTTCCCCTCCCTTTACGAGGGTATCGACCTCCGTTTCCACTTCGGCACGGGTATACTGAAGTACGAATATTTAGTGGAACCCGGAGCAAACCCCTCCGGCATCGTTCAGGTCTACGAGGGAATTGAGGATCTATCGATTGATAAGAGGTCAGGGAACTTGGAGATACGAACCCCGGTAGGGACCCTCATCGATACTGCACCCCTAGTGTACCAACCAGATGAAGAGGGTTTGTCCCACGTGGTGAGCAGGTTCGATATCCTTGAAGGTGGGAGAGTGTCCATCGTGCTGGGAGAGTACGACCCCCGTTTCCCTCTGATCATCGATCCGGGAATGGTTTTCAGTACCTACGTGGGAGGCTCACTGACTGATGAATATCCGAGTGGGTTCGTCGACCATGAAAGTAATGTGTATATCGGCAGCTATACATCTTCCAAGGACTTCCCAACCACTCTTGGGTCTTACGATCCACAATATTCAGGAAGGAGCTATGAGGGGGTCCTGTTCAAACTTGACAAGGACGGCTCCAAGCTAGTCTATTCCACCTATCTCGGTGGTAGCACGGATGATTATTTACTGGACATCCATGTCTCCCTTAATGGAACGATGATAGCTGTTGGAACCACCTTTTCAGCTGATTTCCCTACCACCTCAAGCGCCTACCAGAATCTCTCGAACGGTGGTGGCGAGGGCTTTATTCTCATGCTGAACCCATCAGGCTCTAAATTGATATATTCCACCTTTTTCGGTGGCAGTAGTAGTGATGGGATTTCCTATCTCGCACTCACCGCAGACGATAAGATAATCGTTAGTGGTAGTACCCAATCGAATGATTTTCCCGTGACGGCTGGATGTTATTGCAATACGTACCCTGGCGGTAGGTATAGCCAATGGATCGCAAAGTTCGATAAAACTGCAACCAGTCTATTGGCCGCCACTTACTTTGGTGGGTCTGGCAGGGAATGGGGCTTGGGCTCCCTAGTGTTGGATACCGATGGTAAGATCTATGTAACCGGGACCACTCAATCGACCGATCTCCCCACATCCAGCAAATCGTTCATGGCGAGCTATCAAGGTGGCGCACGTGATGGTTATGTAATGAGATTCACAAGTTCACTAACATCACTTGATTTCTGCACATATGTCGGGGGTTCAGGATTCGATGGATGCCAAGACAGCATCCTATCGGACAACGGGTCTATCATCATGGTCGGTAGAACAAACAGCACCGATTTTCCTTGCACCTTGGATGCACAGGATAGGAACCTAAGCGGTGTCAAGGATGTCTTCATGACCGTCCTCGATGGGAACGGCGAAGGTCTGGTCTACAGTACATACATCGGTGGAGATGGTGAAGAAGGAGCAGCCAACATTGGATATTATCAGAACGATAGGCTCGCCCTCCTCATTTCATCAACCTCTCCCGATCTTTCCATTTCTCCGAACGCATATGACACTACTCACAATGGTGGGAATGACATATATATCGGGCTCTACAACCGGTCGTACTACAACCAGACCTATGGCTCATACTTAGGAGGAAGCGAAGGGGACACACCCTCGTTCATCCAAAGCGGATTGGGAAACGTTACGATCGCCGGTCATACTTTGTCAGATGATTATCCCACGTCGTTGGCGGCATACTCCGACACCAGGTCTGGAGACAAAGACATCGTGGTAAGCCGGATTTGCATCGAACCGTTCAACGGGACCCTTCCCTCAGCTCCCGAGAACCTGAAGGTCGAACAGGGGAACAGGATAGCCATCCTTTCTTGGGAGCCCCCCATCGAGACGAGCGATCTTCCGATCATCGCGTACAAAGTCTATTGGGGACCGTCCGAGGACAACCTGACATTACGCACAGCTTTGGGGGCGAGCCAAAGGTTGTTCGAGGACCACATGGTCGAGACCGGCAAGACCTACCATTATTCGGTAAGCGCCCTCACCTTCGTTGGTGAGGGCAACATGAGCAATGTGGTCAATGTGTCCGTTGTAGGTCCTTCAAGACCTCCCGATGTATTCGAGGCGTTCCCTGGCGATGGGAATGTGACCCTTACATGGCGCACCCCATCAGATACAGGATGGCTTCCGGTGCTCGGGTACATCATTAATCGGGGTTCAAGCAAGCTCGACCATGAACGCATCGCGGAGATAGGGAACGTGACCACATGGGTAGATGAGGATGTTGAGAACGGCGTGGAATACTATTACTCCGTTCTTGCGGTCAACTCCTTCGGGGAAGGGGAACCAACGACCGACGTGGTATCGGCGGTACCCTTCGGTCTCCCGACAGAACCGCGTTATCTCACGGCCATATACGGAGATTCGCAGATCACCCTGGAGTGGAGACCTCCCCAGAACGATGGAGGAAGGTCGATCCTCGGGTATCGCATCTACCGTGGCCTCGAAGAAGGTACCCTCGAACAGTTAATTACGGTCGCGTATCATCTCACTTCATTCGTCGATAACAACCTGACGAACGGGGCCACCTACCACTATGCCATACAGGCGTTCAACGAGCTGGGTGACGGCCCATTGTGCGACATCGTGAATGGTACCCCAGCGGGACTGTCCGGCGCTCCAGTTGGTCTGGTCGCGGAGGCCTCCGATGGTCAGGTCCTGCTGTCATGGGGCCCGCCGGAGCTCGACGGTGGTATACCGATACTACTCTATCATGTCCTCAGAGGGACCCAGGAGGACCGATTGGAGCACCTGAAGAACGTTAACGCAGATACCACGACCTTCACCGACACAGGCCTCATGAACGGCCAGACCTTCTATTACGCGGTCAGCGCCCTCAACGAGGTTGGTGATGGTCCCAGAACTGATGTTCTCAAGGCTAGACCCCTCGCCCTCCCGGACGTCCCAGGCGGCATCAAGGCCGAGGCCGGCAACGGTCAGGTGACGTTCTCGTGGATAAGGCCCATGTACGACGGCGGCACTGAGATCACCAATTATCTTATCCACAGGGGTACCTCGGAGGATTCCCTGGAACTCTTAATCAGGGTGAATAACCGCACATTCAAGTACGATGATGTGGAAGTCGAAGCCGGGACGGAGTACTTCTACGCCGTCGTATCCCTAACGGCTGCGGGGGAGAGCCCGAAGAGCATCGTCGCATCGGCCGTACCCTACGCCCTGCCTGGGATCCCGCGAGGGTTCACCGCCAATGCAGGCGATGGCGAGGTCGCAATCTTCTGGGAGGCCCCTGATGAAGATGGCGGCTCTCACATAATCGGATATGTCATCCTTCGCGGCACCACCCCATCCAGCCTTCGTGAGCTGGATCAACTGACCGATGCCACATCTTACCTGGACACCTCACCCACCAACGGCCAGACCTACTACTACGCCATCGCTGCCATCAATGAGGCTGGACCTGGCGACTACACCGACCTCGTGGAGGCCACACCTCGCAAACCCATCGCTCCACCAGGAATGGTCCTTACCCTGGCTGGTGACACCAGGGACGGCAACGTAATCCTCCAGTGGAGCACACCCCATGACGACGGTGGCACTCCTATCACCGGCTACGCGGTCTACAGGGGCGACTCGGCGACCAACATGGAGGTCATCGCAACCCTGGGCCTTGTCAGGACATGGACCGACGAGGACGTTGTGCGCGGCAAGACCTACTACTACTCCGTTGCCGCCGTCAACGACGTGGGTGAGGGCGAGGCCTTCGCCCCATATCCGGTCAAGGTGCCGAAGGAGAAGGAGGACAGTCCCGGCTTCGAGACACTCATCACGATAATGGCCTTGTTGATAATCGCTCCCATCGCGTATCAGAAGGCAAGGAACAACCCGAGGAGGTTTGAACGATAGGAAGTATCCAAGCGATCCTCGTAGCATTGCTGCTCTGCATGGGGCCGATATTCCAGGGATCACCTATCGGTTTGAGCGAGAGTCATGATGCCATCGATGGGGCCCGTCCCGACCCCATCGAAGTAAGATCCGGACCGGGTGCCCGTGAGCTCCTCTCCAACGTCGAGGGCCGCTTCACGGAGAACCTGGGGCAGTTAGGTGAGGGGGCAGGCTCGTTCTACTGCATGGGCGAGCCCTTGTCTGTGGCCCTTGGACCCGGTTGGGTATCCTACCAACATCGGAACGAAGAAGCCCAAGAAGGGGTGATGGTGAGGGTAGATTTCGAGGGCGCGGACCCGGTCGAACCCGTTGGTTCGGAACCCGCGTCCTATCCCACCAACTACCTGAAGGGGAACGACCCGGACCAATGGGTCATCGGCGCTCGGAGTTACGGGCAGGTCCGATACGAGGGCCTCTGGGACGGCATCGATCTCCGGTACAGGTTCGAAGGAGGGATGCTCAAGTACGATTTCATCGTAGAACCCTTCGCAGACATCTCACAGATACGTTTGCGTTACCAGGGCCACAGCGGCCTTCTCCTGGATGAGGCGAACGGAGACCTGATCATCCGAACACCCGTCGTCGACATGGTAGACACGGCACCCGTCTCCTTCCAGGACCCTCCCGGGTCATCGGGGGACATCCGGTCATGGTACCAGCTGCTGGGTGCGCGAACGGTGGCGTTCGGTGTCACCGGGTACGACCCGAGCCTCCCCCTCGTCATCGACCCTGGATTGATGTTCAGCACCTTCATCGGTGGCAGTGAGATCGACGGGGCCGAGATGGAGGTCGACGAGCTGGGGGACATCTACATGGGAGGTTACACGAGGTCCACGGACTTCCCGACGACCCCTGGCGTGATATCGGAGTACTTCCTCTGGGGCGACCAGGACGCAATGGTCCTCAAGCTCAAGGGGGACGGATCCGATCTGCTCTTCGCGACCTTCGTGGGGT
>JAUVEQ010000271.1 GCA_030594725.1 Methanobacteriota archaeon | reverse complement strand
AATCACCAAGATGGCACCTCCGGCCCGGAAGGGCACCGACTGGGTAGTGAACGCTGCAGGACGTCGAGTGCCCACCAAGCTGGATGGAAGGGAATGGAGGCCCTTCGCGGGCGTGGGCAAGACCCCCGGCGAGGGACGCCGCCATGGGGCCAGGATCCGACCCGGCACCACCGGTCGCAGCAAGATCGTCCCATCCATCAAGGCCGGTCTCGAGGCCTTCGGGGCTCGCAGCGGCTGGACCCTTGGCTTCCACCATCACCTCCGGAACGGCGAGGGCGTCATCCTTCCCGCCCTGGATGCCGTCACCGAGCTTGGCCTTCGTGACATCCGCCTTGCCCAGGTCGCCCTGTTCCCAACACACGAGAGGGTCATCGACCTGATCAAGAATGGGACGGTGACCCGGATAGAGGGCTCGATGAACGGGCCCGTGGGCGACTTCGTCGGACGGGGAGGCCTGCCCCACCCGGCGGTACAGCGGACCCACGGTGGGCGTTCGAGGGCGGTGGAGGCGGGGGACCTGGTGATAGACGTCAGCATCATCGCCGCCTCCGAGGCCGACCCCCAGGGGAACGCGAACGGCGTGAACGGCCCCCACGCCTTCGGGGCCATGGCCTACGCCAAGATCGGCTGGGAGTACGCCGAGCATGTGATGGTCGTCACCGACAACCTGGTCCCGTACCCCGCACTGCCCCACCCCATCGATGAGACCCGGGTCGACGCCGTCGTCGAGGTGGGCTCCATCGGTGAGCCCCAGGGCATCGTCTCCGGCACCACGCTGATCACCGAGGACCCGGTTCGGCTGGAGATGGCCGAGCGGTCGATCCAGCTCCTGGACGAGTTGGGTCTGCTGCGGGACGGCTTCTCCTTCCAGGCGGGCGCGGGCGGGACGTCCCTGGCCGCCGTCAAGTACCTGGGAGACGTCATGGCCGACCGGGGCATCAAGGGCTCCTTCGCGATGGGCGGCGTGACCAGTTATGTCGTCCGCATGCTCGAGGAGGGCACCGTGGGCGCCATCCTGGACGGCCAGGCCTTCGACCTGGAGTCGGTGATATCGCTGCGGGACAATCCGAAGCACGCTGAGATCAATCCCTACCGCTTCGCCAACCCCCACACGGGTTCCGATATCGTGCAGTCCCTGGACACGTGCTTCCTGGGGGCGACGGAGGTGGATGTGGATTTCAACGTCAACGTCAACACCCACTCAGACGGTCGGTTGCTCCACGGCACGGGAGGTCACTCGGACGCCGCTGAGGGCTCCCGGGTCACCATAGTGTTCGCCCCCGTGACCCGCAAGGGGAACCCGATCATAAGGAAGGCGGTGACCACCGTGTCGACCCCGGGGGAGACCATCGATGTGGTGATCACCGACCGGGGCATCGCCGTCAATCCGGGGAGCGGATGGATCCTGGACCGGTTGAAGGACAGCAAGCTGCCCCTCCGGACCATCGAGGAGCTGGAGGAGGAGGCGTGCGCGGAGGCCACCTGCCCACCGGTCCCGCCCCAGGTGGACGAGGAGGACGTGGTGGCGGTCATCGAGTACCGGGACGGGACGATCCTGGACGTGGTGTACAGGCTCTTGGACTGAGAAAAACCGCGAAAATCGCCCCGTCCAGCGGTTGATTCTGCCTATAAGTGTAGACCCGATCGGGGGCTCTTTATGGGTTACACTTAAATACTTTCGGTGAAACATTTATATCTGGCCGATGACAATGTATAACATGATATGCTCCGGGGAAAAAAGCATCGTCAGCCAGCGCAGGCAATCCTGCAGACTGTTTCCGTTATTATCGTAGCGTTGCTGCTGTTGATGGTTGTTGAGTCAAATGCCCGCGAGGAGGACTTCAAGGTCGATTGGAACGAGCCCACCTCATTGACCGTCGACGAGGTATCGGTCGGCGAGGGCAACAGTTCCTTCATCCTTCTTCTCCGGCTGTGGGACGAGGAGGGCGCCGTCACCGAATGGGACGGTATCCTCGGCATCCAGCTCATAGACGAGAACCACTTGATCCTCATCGAGACCTCCCTCGAGGCCACGGCGGGTGACTTCATCACCGTCCGGAGGGACGGCTATTTCGACACCCATCTCCTCATCGAGGTGCCCTTCAGCACCCTGGACCACGTGACCGAGGCCATCGTGACCCATCCTGCCATGGAGATGGGCATCAGGGTGACCTTCGAGACCGCATTGCAGGTCATCACCGAGACGGTCAACTGGTGGCCGACGCCCACCTACGTGAAGGTGGAGAACCACTACCTGGACGACAAGGAGGGCTGGATCCTCATGGACGTGTACCTCTTCGACGACACCATGAGGTCGACCCGGTGGAGCGGCGACCTCAGGATCATCATCCGGGACTCCCTGGGCTTCGACATGTACAACGACACCGAGACCATCGAGGCCAAGGACTTCAACAAGCTGATCTGGGGCCCCACCAGCTACACGTGGTACCGAGCCTGGGTCCTCTACGAGGACATCCGCCCGTCCAGAGACCGGCTCGGCAACGGTAGCGATGACGGGATCGCTGGGTGCATGACGGTGATGGCCTGGTTCGAGTTCGACGGCGTGGTGCTGAAGCAGGTCCCCGATGGCCTGACCGCGAAGCGGAACACCGGGCCTATACCCGCGGCACTGCTCGCCGAGAACACCCCGCCCGACGTCAGCTTGACCGCCGAGAGGTGGGTGCTCACGGACAGCGAGCACGTTTTCGACGCCTCTGGCACCCGGGACGACCTGGGCAACGAGGGCCTTCTCTACGTCTGGACCTGGGGCGACGGCTCGGACACCGAGTTCACCACCGAGCCCTACGCGGTCCACTCCTTCTCGCGCTCTGGCTCCTTCGATGTGGAGCTGACCGTCCTGGACGTGGAGGGCGCCTCCTCGAGCATCAATGTGGACGTGGGTGTCCTGTGGGACCCCCGGTCGGACATGGACATCGATGACGACATCGAGATGGACGGGAGCTCCGTGGAGGACGTTATAGCCCGTCTGCGAGACGCTCGATGACCTTGGTCCCGGTGCCCGGGGCCCTGAAGTGGACCAGCATCTCACGGGCCTCCTTGTAGGCGCGATCCTCGATGGCCTTGGCGTGCTCGTCGGGGATGCTGTCGATCCGGTCCTTGAAGGGCGCGGTGGCCATCTTGATGTTCTTGCCCGTATCATCGAGCCAGGCCTTGATGTCCGCCTTGAGGTCCTCGGGGAACAGGTCGTGGCACATGTTCTGCCACTGGGTGGCGACGTTGCCCTTGCGGATGCCGTGGTCGGCGAACTTGCCCACCATGTGGGGCGGGGTGCCCGTGATCCCGTGCTGGGCGATGACGACGCCGAAGGGTCGGACGGCATTGTAGATCTCCAGGGTGCGCACCAGGTCCACGTGGACGTCCTCCCCGGGCAGGTAGTTGCCGTGCTTGCTGCCGTTGTTGATGGCAAGGAAGTCGGGGTGGAGGCCCATGTCCGTGAGCTCGGTGATGTACATGAGGGCCTCCTCCACCGTGGTCACCTCCCCCTCGGCACCGGCGGAGGCGATCTCTCCCACCTCCACCTCCAGGCCCAGGCCGGCGTCGTTGATGGGTCGGGCGAGGTCGGCGGTGATGCGTATGTTGTCGGGAATGTCGTTGAAGCTTGCGTCGATGGAGTAGCTGGTGTACCCCTCCTTGAGGGACACGTTCAGGAGGCGTCGGGCCGACTCGATGGCCTCGGTGGAGGTGTCCTTGACGGTGGTGTGGTCCCGGTGGATGAAGAAGGGGCGAGTGAAGCCGATATCATCGGCGGCGCTCACCACGGTCTCCCAGTAGGCCCTGGGGTCCATCCCGGTGTACCCGCCGTCCAGGTCGCCCTCGGTCTTGGCCAGCTCGAAGCAGATGGTGGCGTCCAGGTCCTCGGCGGCGCGCATGATGCCAGGGATGACGTGCTTGATGCGGGCGTTGCAGGCCATGATGATGACGGCATCGTCCCGAAGGACGCGCACCACGTCCTTGCCGTTGAGGAGACAGACCTTCGAGTCATCGCCCAACTTGGCCAGGGCGTTCGGCGGGCGCAGTTCCAGTACCTTGTGGATGGCATCCATTGTAAAGACCCGGAGCGGAATGGCCCTCTCCCGAATTAACCCTTTCCGTCGGTCTCACGGGGGGACGTCGGCGTGGACGAAGGTGAAGGAGACCGTGGGGATGGGACCATCGCCGAAGCGTTCCTCGAGGCGTGAACTGAACACCTCCCTGGCCTCCAGGAACTCCTCGTCGGACATGAGGGTGAGGGTGGATATGAAGCGTCCGTCCACCTTGTCCATGACCTGCTCCCGGTCCATGGAGAAGCCAGGGTTCACCTCCCGGTCGTGGCCCACACCCGTGAAACCGGCGTCCCCGAGCACCGCCTCCAGGCGGTCGACCCTGGGGAACCTGGCCAGGTCGATCTCCAGCACCCCCGGGAACATGGCGATGTAGCTCGCCTCGATCTCG
>JAUVEQ010000245.1 GCA_030594725.1 Methanobacteriota archaeon | reverse complement strand
GCCTCCTGTGGCCTGTGCCGGCGCAACTGCCCCATCTACGACATCACCGGCAGGATGATCCACAGCAGCACGGGCAAGAACCGGATAATCAGGGGCTACATGGAGGGCAAGATCGAACCCTCCCAGGAGCTGGCCGAGGCGGTGTTCACCTGCACGCTGTGCGGCAACTGCGACGTGATGTGCGCGGTTCCCAACACCGAGCACTTCATCGCCATGCGCCAGGAGCTGGTCGAGAAGGGGTTCTTCATAGGGCCCCTGGACGCGGTCTCCCGGAACGTGGAGGAGACGGGCAGCATCTACGCCCAGTCGATGGCAGAGCCTCGCCCCGGCAAGGTGACCGTCTACGCGGGCTGCCGATGGGGGTACAGGGCCAACGCCCTCCGGCGGATCCTGGCTGTGCTGGAACTGGCGGGCATGGAGCCCCGCATCCTGGACGAGGTGTGCTGCGGCTACCCCCTCCGGATCTTCGGCTTCAAGGACCGCTACGACGCCAACCGGGGGCGTCTGGTCGAGATCCTAGAGGGCCAGGAGGAGATCCTCACCCTATGCCCCACCTGCACCGTAGAGCTGGTGGAGGGCAACGAACTACCGGCCCGCCACGCCATGGAGGCCATGGTCGAGCGGATCGGCGACATGGAGGTCAGACGGCCCCTGGACGCGATGGTCACATACCATGACCCCTGCCACAACGCCAGGTACATGAACGTGGTCGACGAGCCCAGGGACCTGCTGCGCCACATCGGCGCGACAATCGTCGAGATGCCCAACCACGGCATCCACACCACGTGCTGCGGCGGAGGTGGTGGCCTGGTGTCCACCAGGTCCGACCTGGCCACGGAGGTGGCCAAGGCCAGGGTCCAGGAGGCGGTGGGAACGGGGGCGACCATCCTGACCACCGATTGTCCGACCTGCTTCTCGAACCTCCGGGAGGCGGCCCAGGAGATGGGCAATCCCATCAAGGTAGTCCTGATATGGGACCTTCTCCTCCGGGCCCTCAAGTGAGCCCAACAATCCGAAAGGGTTTTTGCACACCTCCGCCCATTCAGACAGCATGTCGGGTGAGGTGGTCTGTCCAAGTTGTGGACGTGGGAGCGAGCGCGGGATGGCCGAGAAGTATCGCATGTGCGTCCACTGCGGAGCCGATATTGGAGCGGCGCTGTCGCAATCGGGTGGACCCCCGACAGAGGTCCGTGAACCGACCCTAGGGAAGGAACCGCAACCCTCCGCCCCACCGCCCTCAGCACGGCCACCTCCGGAGCCACCGAGGACAGCGTACGAGCAACCGCCACCCTCGGCATATGGCCAGCCACCCTCGGCCGGCCAACCACCACCGACATACGGCCAGCCACCCTCGGCCTACGGTCAACCCCCTCCGGCCTACGGCCAGCCCCCTCCGGCCTACGGCCAGCCACCGCCTGGAGGTCAACCGTACCCTCCGCCGGGCCAGCCACCCTACTACGGGGGACCGCCGCCACCGGGGATGTTCCCGGTAACCTACCATCCTGGCGTGTACGAGAGGCCCGAGCAGGAACCCTACCTGGACATTGGCCTCCTGTTCAAGTCCCTGTTCCGCCCAAAGGAGGCCTTCGAGGACCTTTACGATCACACCAGTTCCACCCAGGGCATCGTGCTGGCCGTGATATTCATACTGATGGCCGCCGTCATCTCCATCGTTGCCTCTTTCGCGGTCCTGGGGAGCATGGACCTTCCGGATGATGCCACCACCCTTCCGGGTGCTGGGGCGGGAACTGTTACCCAGACTGTGATCAATGTCTTCGTCGGTCTGGCCATGTTCTTCCTGTCTGCGTACATGATATTCCATTTCCTGTCGGGGGGCAAGGCACGTCGACCTGACAAGGACAAGACCATCGGATTCCTGGGCTACGCCAAGTTCCCGGCCTTCATCATCGGTATCCTCATGGCTATAGCTACTCCGATCATGTTGAGCGGGATGGACCTGGAAGCCCTGGAGAACGAGGACCCCGAGACCGTGGGCGATGCCCTCGGAGCCGTCTGCGGCCTCCTGGGGATGTTCATAGGCCTCGGCGCCGTGGGATTCGTGTGGAGCATATGGGTGCACAGTCACGCCCAATCGGTGGCCAACGACGTCGCCGTCGGCACAGCCTTCGGCTACATCTTCCTGACATGGTTCGTGATCATGATCATCGAGGCCGTGATAGGCGCCGTGGTGGCCCTCGCCGTCCTAGGGACAGCGTTCTGAGCGCGGAGACAGCGGCGTTCGACCGCACGGACCAGTTGAGCACCTAGTCCGCCCGCTTGAGCTGGCGGCGGTACATGTCCTCGATCTCCGACGAGGTGGTGGCCTCTTCGGGACCCTTGTCGTCACGGAGACGCACCATCCTGGGGAATCGGATTGCGAGCCCCGTCTGGGGACGCAGGTGGCCGTATGCGCAGCGGTGGACGGGGCTCAGGGTGACCTCGGCCCCCAGCACCTCCAGCACCAGTTCGGGCTGGACGTGGAAATCGGGCTGCAGACCTGACCGCAGGTTGCCCGGTGCCTCCTTGAGCACCGTGGGCGAGAGCCGCTCGTGAAGGGCTGCCAGCTCCTCGTCCTTGAAGCCCGTGCCCAGCTTGCACACGCTCTCCAACGTGCCCTCCTCCTGGTTCACGGAGGCCATCAGCAGGGCCCCGTAGAAGCCCGTGCGCTTGCCAGCTCCCGCGTAGGTGCCCACCACGACCAGGTCCACCGTATCGGTCATCCCGGCCTGGTAGTCCCGCTTGTACTTGATCCACTGCCATCCCCGGGCACCCGCGCGATAGTGGGACCCCTCGCCGACGGCCTTGGCGATGATACCCTCGCATCCTGCGGATATCGCCTCGAGGAAGAAGTCATCGCCGCCCTCTGGGTCCTCCACCCATCTCAGCGTCGAGGGACGGATGGGGCCTTCCCCCGCCTTTCCGAGCAGGGACTCCAGGGCCTCGCGGCGGAGCTGGAACTCCTGCAGCAGCAACTCCTCGCCGTCCAGGTACAGCAGGTCGAAGGCGAACAGGACCAGGGGATAGTCCTCGACGGATTCTGCAAGCCCGTGGACGCGGCCCCTCCGATGGCTCACCTCCTGGAAGGGGAGCAGTTCCCCCGTCTCGGGGTTGTGCACCACCGCCTCGAACTCCATGATGGCCTCATGGCCCGCGAAGGCGGACTCCATGGCCTGCACCACGTCGGGGAACTGGGACGTGATCGTCTCCATGCGCCTGGAGAACAGGTGCACGCCGCCGGGTCCAACGTGGGCCTGGATGCGCATGCCGTCGTACTTGTACTCGAAGGCGCACCGGCCGCCCATCTTCTCAAGGATCTCAGGAGTGGAGCCGAGCCGCTCGGCCAGCATGGACCTCACGGGCACGCCCACCTCTATGCCGAACCCTGCAAGTCCCTCGGCGCCCTCGTTGGCCACGGCGAGGGCTATGGCCCCCATGTCGGGATGGACGTTGTAGATCGCCTCCACGACCTTGTCCGAACCCATCACCCTCTCCTCGTCCTCGGCCCACAGGAAGGCCTTCTCCAGGGCCTCGAGGATCGTCATGTCGGCGATGCCGAGCCTGAGCTTTCCCACGACCGTCCGCACGATGTAGCGCGCCGACAGGGGATCGGCGTCCATCAGGAGCTGTTGCAGGAGGCGGATGCGCTTCTCCGTCGACCCGGAGCCCTCGACCCTTGCGACCTGGGTCAGGGATTCGAAGACCCGGTCCACAGTGAGGGACTCCTGGAAGAGCTGCACCTGCTTGGGACCCTTGGAGGCGAAGGCCGCCTCGGTGGCCAGCCCCAGGTCGCCCTCCCGGTGTACCAGGGCCTCGAGGTCGTCGTCGCTGATGCCTGCCGTCAGGGCGATGGCCCGGGAGACCAGCTTCTCGCCAAGGCCCAGCTGGAGGCCCTCCCAGTCGGGACCCAGGGTTCCCTGGGTCAGGTATACGACACGACCCATGAGACGGGGCTCTGTGCCACGGAACAGGTCCACCAGGATGTCTCGCATCTCCAGGCGCTTGGAGGTCGCCTGCAGGTCCCGGTAGGTCTCGGCGAGGGTCAGGTACTTCATTCCACTCCCTCTCTTGATGCGACACGCCGCTTGCCATGGACGCCTGGGCGCCTCATCGGCTGAGACGGAGGAGCGCGTTGCATTTCTCGCAGCGGAACTCGTATGGACGCTGGCTGGTGGTGACCACGTTGTGCGTGTCGCACTTGGGGCACTGGACCGTCACGGGGGTGGCGTCCTCGTCCTCCTCGGGCTCGCCCTCCTCGATCTCGTCCTCCTCGAGGTCCTCGTCCATTTCCTCGTCCATGTCCATCTCGTCCTCGACCCCTTCCCCGTCCTCGGTCAGGCCCTCATCCTCGGCCTCCTCGGAATCGGCAAAGGTTATTCCCTCTGCCATTCCAGAGGCGCGGGCCGCCTCCACCCGCTTCTTGTTTCCCTTCCGGACGATGGCCACGATGATCAGCCCCAGGAGCAGGCCCATGATCATTCCGAACCCGAGGAGGGTGAAGGCGCCTAATGCCTCGAAGGCGGACATCAGGCTATCGTCCTCCTCCTGCACGGTGACCGTTTCCTGCACGGTGTAGGTGATGTCCTCCTGCGGTATGCGGATCTTGAGGGTGAGCGTGGCTCCGGGGTCCTCGTCGACCTCCCAGTTGATGAGGACCGGACGCTGGCCATTGGCCGGGACGCTCTGTCCCGGGACCTCGGCCACCGGGATATCGTTGACGATGAGCGTCACGGTGAGCCCGGTGGCATCCACGTCACCGGTGTTCATCAGGGTCACGGTGACATCCACGAGGCCGCTGTCCTTGGGGTTGTAGTCCGATAGGACGACACC
>JAUVEQ010000429.1 GCA_030594725.1 Methanobacteriota archaeon | reverse complement strand
GGAGATGCTACGCAAGGGTCAGCGCAAGATAATGGAAGAGTACTTCGACGACGAGGATTCGTAGTCGTCGCCTATTGTTCCTTGCCCTTCCTACCACGACGTGATACTGCCAGCCCGGCGATTATCGCCAATGCGGCCACGGCGCCCATGGCGGGAATGATGCCGCCGTTGTCGTCATCGTCATCGCCGTTGGAGGTCTTCGCCGTGGGTGAGAAGGTGACGTTCGCCGTCCAGGAGGTCCATGACCTCTCACCGTCCTTGTAGATGGTGGTGACGTTGTACTTGACCGCCTCTTCGGTGTCGAAGGGGCCGAACCTGGCATGGTAGGTGCCGTTGTCCAGCTTGGTCATCGTCAGGGGTGCGAAGCAGACATCTCCCTGGCAATGGTAGAGGAGGACCTGGTCGACGAACTCGGTGCTGTTGAGCTCGGCGTATACGTCCACCTCGGTGTCGATGACCACGTTCTCGGGGGCCCGGTCCAATGACTTGAGCTCCAGGTCCTGGGACACCGCGGTGAAGTAGATGTACTCGGTGTCGTCCGACGACCCGTTCTCGAAGTTGACGATCACTTCGAAGTGGTAGGTGATCGGTTCGTCGATCCCATCGGATGTGCCCCTCCACACGTCATCGGTCCCCTTGTCGAGGATGAGGGGTGGAAAGCAAGATATCTCGGTGCAGATGCTGACGATCACACTTGACACGTTGGTATCGTCGATGAGCTCGACCTCGAAGGACAATGGCTGTCCTGCAATGACGGGGTCTGGTGAGAATGTGACGGATTGGACCTCGAAGGTGTCTACCGCTTGGGCGGGATCGCGTGCGAACCCGCTCAAAATGATCGCCGCCATGACGACGATCACAACGATCGCGTATTTACTGGACATGATTTTCGACCCCCGGTCTGATTCGCTAAGGAGGAGGCTATATTAATAATTTTCTCCTTGGACCTGGGGGAAGGTGACCCCTTTATATACGATATTTCGACCTTGCTGGCTAGGCTATCACACGTCCATGCTGGGGTCCTCGAAATCGTTCTCCATGTCCGAGGGGCCCCTTGGGCCCGTTCCGAGGCATTCCGCCCCCCCCTCCCGTCGGGCATGGAACAGATACTGGCCTGCGTATCCGGCGTGCTGACCGAAGCGGTCCCGCGCCCACCTGCCCATCGCCTCCTGGGTCGTGCCCGGGGTGATGTCGTACCACTCCTCGACGGCCCTTATGACCCAGCGGTCCACAGGGAAGGCCTCCAGGTGGTCGAGGGAGAACAGGAGGCTGCAGTCGGCCACCTTGGGTCCCACCCCGGGGAAGGCCATCAATTCCTCCCTGGCCTCGTCATAGGACCGGTACTTCAGGGGCTCGAGGAACAGCTCGCCATCTGCTATGGCATTGGAGATCGTGACCAGATGAGGGGCACGATAGCCCAGTCCCAGCAGGCGGAGCGCGCTCTCGTCCGCCTGTGCCAGCTGTTCGGGACGGGGAAAGGCATTGCTCACCCCATCGCCCAGGTGGTCGCCATAGTGGGTGGCCAGGGTCTCCACGGTCTTGGATATCCGGGGAACGTTGCTCACCTGTGAGATCACGAAGGAGATCAGGGTCTCCCAGGGGGCCTGGCTCAGGATCCTCAGTCCAGGATATCGCTGGAAGGCCCCATCGACCCGGTGATCGCCGATGTCCACGCGGATCGCTTCCAGGTCATCGCCCAGGCGGAAGTACGCCCGCATCTGTTCGGACGTGAAGGGTCTGGGACCGGCCTCCCAGTAGACCTCCTTGGAGCCGCGTTGCCATATGTCCACGACGGTGCCTTCCACGACACCCCTGTAACCACCGTCGTCCATGGGCGTCCATCGGAAGGCCTGGCCGCACAACAGGGTCAGGCCCAGGTCGAAGGGCACATCTATCTTCACCCGGTCCCGGCTTATGGGCCATGGAAGGCTCACCCGGGCTATGAGACCACCTCCAGGGCGGCCTCGAGGTCCACGTCCAGGGGGCCTGTCAGGTCCACGCCCTCCCGGGTCACCCGGGTCCCGAGGGCCATCACCCCTACCCCGGCCTCCTGGGCCTCGCGAAGGGCGTCCCCGAAGGCCCTGTCCGTACGGTCGTTGGGGGCGAAGACCCGTCCGTCGGACCGCTGGACGACGACCACCACGTAGGTATCGAACCCCTCCGTTGTGGCCTGGGCGAGCTCACGAACGTGCCTCGCGCCCCTTTCTGTTGGAGCGTCGGGGAAGAGGGCCAGGCCATCGTCCTGGACAAGGGTGCAGCCCTTGACCTCCACCAGGGCCTTCCCATCATCGCTCTCCAGCAGGAAATCGAAGCGGGAACCCCCCCAGGTGTACTCGGGTCGGACATTGTCGTAATCCGTGAACTCCGGGATCGCACCCGTCGCCAATGCCTCGGAGACGATGGCGTTGGGCACACGGGAATCCACCGAGACACTGACATCAGGTGTCTCGACAAGAACGAGATCGTACCGGGTCCTCCTTCCAGGGTTGTCGCTGCCGAGAAGGAGCACGACGGCGCCAGGGAGGAGCAGCTCCCTCATGCGGCCCGTGTTGGGCACGTGCACCCTC
>JAUVEQ010000275.1 GCA_030594725.1 Methanobacteriota archaeon | reverse complement strand
GAGTGGTTCGCAGACTACATGGACTGGGCGGCGATAATCATCATGATGCTGGTCATGATGGCTGGACTGCTCCTCTACAATCCCAGGAAGAGAAGGGCCCAGAAGGGTAAGGGTCCGGACGAGGAGGACAAGAAGGGCGCGACCCACGGGGCCGTGGCGCGTCAGTGAGTCCCCGGACCGGTCGGTCTAAAGGCCAATATCCTAACGAAGGGTGGTTATCTCGTTCCCGCTATCCAGCACCAGCACCGTGTGCTCCGCCTGGCTGACGATGCCGTTGCCGACCTCGGCCAGGATGGGATACTCGGTGACGCCACCCGCCCTCACGAGCTGACGCAGGTGAGGCTGGGCCCTCTTCGAGAAGGGCGCGCACCACCGCTCCGCGAAGGGCAAGCCGGAGAACCGGCGGTCGATCTCCCCCAGCAGCCTTGCCGCATCACCCCTGCCACGTCCTCCCCGCTGGAACCTGAAGATGTGGGACGGGCGCTTGCCGTCCACGCGGCCCAGACCGTCGGTGGCGAAGGGCTCGATGGCGATGGCGGTCCCCGCCTGCACCACACCGGCCCGCGGGTCGGGGACGTTGGGCACCGAGAGGCCCGCGTGGAGGTTGTACTGCTCCAGCGAGTGGCCGGTGAGGTTCTCGATGGGGGCGAACCCGTAGCCCTTGATGACGTTGGAGACGGCCTCGCCGACATTGTTGAGCCTCACCCTGGGCGCCATCATGTCCAGGGCCACCTCGAGGGCCTCCCGGGAGGCACGGATCAGGTCGCCGTAGTTCTGGGTCCCCACCTCGATGGTCACAGCGGTATCGCCGATATAGCCGTCGACGTGGGCGCCGCAGTCCAGTTTCACCAGTTGGCCCCGGGAGAAGGTCAGGTCGTCATCGTTGGAAAGGGGAGTGAAGTGGGCTGCCACGTCGTCGATGGCGATGTTGCAGGGGAAGGCGAGCCCCACGTCCACACCCTGGTCCAGGATATGACGCTCGGAGAGGTCCGCCACCTCGAGGATGGATGCCCCCTCCCGTATCAGGCCCATGCCGAACTTGAGACCCGCGGCGGCGGCCTTGCCCGCACGACGGAACTTGGTGATGGTCTCCTCGTCCAACTCTCTACCTCCCTCGGACCTAGCCGTTGTTGGTTCGGGCAAGCATATCGTCCAACCAGGAGGTGGTCACGACCCCCTCCCTGAGGATCCGGAACTCTCCCCCTGGCAGGGGTTCGATTATGGTCGATGGTGACTGCACTGGCGACTCGCCGTAATCGATGTAGTAGTCCACGGCATCGCCCAGTTGGTCCCTCGCCTCCTCCATGGTCCGCGGAGGTTCGTGTCCGTGCAGGTTCGCCGACGTGGATATGATGGGTCCTCCCGCATCGGCCAGGGCGATGGCCAACGGATGGTAGACCACACGGACCACGATGGTATCCTGACCCCCGGACAGCTCCTTGGGGACCTCGGGTCGCCGTGGCAACAGGAACGCGACGCTGACGGCCTCCATGCTCGCAATGAAGTCCCACAGATGGTCTGGCACCTCGGCCACCAGCTCGAAGTCGTCGATGGTTGAGGTGGCCACGGCCAGACCCATCTCCCTGGGCCTGCGCTTGAGGCTGTACACCTTGTCGATGACCTCCTTGCTGAACGGGTCACCGCCGAGCCCGTAGAGGGTCTCCGTCGGGTAGACGACGAGGGCTCCACGCTTGATGTGCTCGACCAGTTCCTCTAGGACGCCTCCCTCGGTGAAGCCGGTCAGGCATTCAGGGTCCTCTTCCAGGCACACGATCTCCTTCATCCACGTTCCTCCGGCGAGACGTCATGAGGGTGAGATTGGATATTAAACCTTCCGCGGAAGGTGTCGGGTAACGGCGTCCCCGTCTCGCGTATGCGCTCGTCTCGGAACCTCACGATGTCGAGCTCGATCGAGCATCACCGGTGGTCCCACCCTCATCCGATCCGGGGAAGGCCTCGTCCAGCAGCTCTGTCAACCGGTCAACGAAAACGCGGGTGTCGTCGGTGACGGGGCCGATCGAAAGGTCGGTAGGCGGGCCCCCCTCCCTCATCCCTTTCGGGTCCTTGGACTCAACATATATCCTCAGGTCGGTCCTCGGCAGGTGGTAGACCTGTCGGAAGGTACCGGTGGCCCAGTTGTAGGAAGGTCCTCGCCATCTCCCGACCTTCCTATCGAACTCGATGCTTTGTCGAACGAGGACCTCCTCGACCACATCTGCGACCCTCTTCCAGGGGCGTCCCACGGACCTTCGGATGGCGTCCGACCTGACCCGGCGCATCCTCCACATCATGAACGCAAGGACGCAGACAAGGATGACGATGAACGAGGTACAGGTGAGGGCCAGACCCAGCACGCTGGACCCTTCAGGCAGCCTTCGCTGCGCTCTCAGGAACATGAACAGCCCCAGGGCGCATACGAGGAGGATCAAGATGTAGTCCCAGTGGGTCGGGTCCTGCTTGACCCTCTCCCAACCGCCCTCATCTCCCTGCTCCTCCGGAACGTCCTCCGTCACCGTCGTTTGGCCCCTTGCGGAGTGTATCCCGTCACGTCGTAACAAAGCTTTCCAATGGCCGCCCCCGGGGCGAAAACTCCATATAGGACCTTGCTGAATGCCAGGGCGACCGGGAGAAGGAGCGCGACCGACGGTAGCCCTTTGGATGGCCTCCGGGCCACACCCCTTGGGCAGCTGAGGAAAGTCCCTCCTCCACGTCAAGGTGGGTTGCTGTAACCCCCCGGGAACCCGTAAGGACCCGGGAGGCCAAGGCACCGGGGCGAGAGTCCCGAGCGGTGGAGCAGAAACGACACAGCCCCCGGGTGCGATGAACCCGGCTGCGGGGGAGGTCCCCGGGGGATCTGGTGAAACGGCCCCGCCCACTGGAGCAAGCCCAAATGTCCGGGATGAGTCGACGTGACCGGAAGGTAGGGTGCTCAGTCGAATGTCGCAAGCCCGTCGGCCTCGGTCGGCGGGGGAACAGAAGAGGGCTTACTCCCTTCACCCGGTCACCCCGAGACCCGTTGCCGGAGGACCTTAGAATATGGGACGCAAGTGGGCTGCCGAGTACCACGACCTGTTCGCCATCGATGACGACGTCCAGTTCTACGCGGCCCTGGCCCGCCAGTCGGGTCCCCGGAGCCTCGACATCGGTGTCGGCACCGGTCGCCTGGCCATCCCCGTGGCGAGGGCCGGTTCCACCGTCGTGGGCATCGACAGCTCGATGGAACTGCTGAACATCGCCCACGGAAAGGTCTCCACCCTCGGGGGCGGCATCATGTCCAGGATGCGCCTTCTCTACGGCGACATCCGGGACTTCTCCCTCAGCCGGGAGGGAAGGTTCGACATCGCGTACTCGGCGGCAGGAGCCTACAACCGATGCCGCACCCGGGCCGAGATGGCCCATGCGATCGCATGCGTCCGTGACCACCTGCGGGTGGGAGGCACCTTCGCCTTCGACCTCATCAATGTGTCAGACACGATGATGGACGGCATGCCCCGCCTGGACGGCGTCGCACCCACGGATGACGAGGGCGAGGTGGTCCGCTACGTTGCCTGGAGGCCCGGACCCAAGCGGGGGGACTGCGAGCGATTGGCCACGTACGAGCGGTTCGACAGCAGGGGGCGGTCGGTGGAGCGAGTGGCCGAGCGGGAGATGCTCCATACCTTCGACCCCAGCGAGGTGGCCGAGCTGTTGCAGCTGGGGGGGTTCGAGGACATGGACAGGTTCTCCGACCACCAGGGTGGAAGGGTCCCGGTGGGTCGACAGACCCTCGCCGTTTACGTGTGCCACCGGGGGCCCTGAACCTCAGGCGGCAGCGGTAACCTCAGCATCCCCGAGGAGCCTTCGGTAACCGACCACCTTGATGACGACGGCCAGCGATGCAATGGCAAGAGGCACCGCCATCGGGATATCGAGGATCAGCGAGACCAGGAACAGGCCACCTCCAACGGCCCGTCCCACGTTGAACATCACCTCCCGCAGACCCATGGCATCGTCCATCCGCATGCCCGTCTCGGCCACGACGGTGAAGGTGAAGGCCATGAGCATGTACGCGAAGAAGTACGCGAGGCCCGCCAGGAGGCTCCACAGGGCCAGGTTGCCCTCACCCAGGGACACCGCGGCCAGGAAGACGGCCAATCCGATCCCGGACAACAGCATGGGCGGCCACCTGTTCCTGGTCCGGTCCGACCAGCGGCCTGCCAGGACCGCGGCCACCCCCGCCATGATGCCCAGGAAGGCCAGGAAGGCCCCGTACTCGGACCCCTGGTCCACCATGCGCAGCGTCCCGATCCATATGGCGAGCCAGAAAACCCCCTGCCAGAGCCCCTCGAGAAACACCAGGGGCATCACGCGGCGCCCCTCCCGGAAGGCCCT
>JAUVEQ010000237.1 GCA_030594725.1 Methanobacteriota archaeon | reverse complement strand
GCCTCGGGGTCCTCGTGGGAGAAGACGTTCCTGCCACAGGCGACGCCGGCCCCGCCAGCCTCGATGGTGCCCGCCGCGACCACCAGGGGCGCGAGGGGGTCATCGCTGGGGGGACCTCCGGCGGTGATCACGGGGACCGCGACGGCCCTCGCCACCTCCTGGAAGCTGTCCACGTCGCCGGTGTAGTTCGTCTTGACTATGTCAGCACCCGCCTCCTCGGCCGCCCTCGCGCAGTGGGCGACCAGGTCGGGGTCGTATGGATCGTGAATATCGGGGCCCCTGGGATAGACCATCACAAGAAGGGGTATCCCCAGCATGTGACAGTCGTGGGCCACGGCGCCGCAGTCGGCAACCATCTCCGCCGTCGTGGGCGCGCCGATGTTGACATGTACCGAGACCGCGTCAGCACCCAGGGCCAGGGCCTCGTCGACGGTGGCCACCAGAACCTTCTGGTCGGGGTCGGGGGCGTGGGAAACCGAGGCGCTCATGTGGACGATCAGTCCGGCCTCTTTGGGAGACGCCTCGACGAACCTCCGCACCTCGCCCTTGTGGAGGACGACGGCGGTCGCACCGCCCCGGTCGGCCTCTCCGATACGGGCAGCCAGGTCGTGCAATCCGGGAAGAGGTCCCACGGTGATGCCGTGGTCCATGGGCACAACGAGGAACCTTCCGGTGACGGCCTCGGTGAGCCTGCGCATCCGGATGGTCTTGCCAAAATTCCCTATCGCCTCTGCGATGGTCATTCCTCCGCGGACCGGCCCGGCCGCATGGGGGCCCGCCACAAAGGGCACCGGAATAGGCGGGTCATGCGACCGAAACGGTCTCGCGAAAGAGAACATGGTGGAATTCGCTTTAATTACCCTTCGCACGAATTCGCTTATTTGAGATTGAGGGTCGAGGGGGGCCAGACCACCCGAACGCGCTCTTGCAGGGATATTTATCAACATGGTCCGCGCTGAGGGTCTCCAATGACCTTCGTGACCCCCGAAGACGCCCAGGAGGGTGTCATCGTTGACATCGCCGGGGTCCAGACCCTGATCCGTGAGGCCGGGTCTGGAGGAACTCCCCTGGTGCTGCTCCACGGAGTGCTGTCCGACGGAACCTCGTGGTCGGAGGTGGCCGGGCCACTGTCGATGGACAGGAGGTTGATCATTCCCGACCTACCACTGCACGGCAGGTCACGGACCCCCCCCGACTTCCAGCCCGGTCCAGAGGGCATGTTGACCTGGGTTGAGGCCCTGTTGGACGAGCTCGGGATCGAAGAGGCGGACCTGTGCGGCCTCTCCATGGGAGGCGCCGTCGCCACCCATTTCGCGATATCACGGCCGGACCGCCTGCGCCGACTCGTACTAGTGGACGCCGCCAACATAGTGTATATGGACGAGGGCTACCGCCAGTTCATCGCGGAGATGCGGGAGAACCTGGAGGCAGCCACGGGAGGGGAAGGGACCACCTCCAGGGATCGCTGGTCGGACGATATGGGCTTCGAGGGGGCCAAGACCGCCGCTGGGAACCTTTCCACCGACCCGATCGTGATGTCCGTCCTGGAGTACCTTGAGGTCCGGGGAATACGCCTCGATCAGGCCGCCCAGGGCCTGGACCTCCTCGAGCCCCTGGAGGCCGAGGAGCTCCTTGGTATCTCCGCACCTACCCTAGCCATCTGGGGCGCCGACGACCCCTTCTTCTCATCGGAGGATGCGGTGAAGAAGCTCCGAGAGGGGATCCCAGGCTGCCACATCGAGGTGCTCGAGGGAGTGGGCCATAACCCTGTGGCCGAGAGGGTTGAGGTGTTCATCAGCCTCGTAAGGGATTTTTTGGATTGAGCCCATGCCAACAACGCGGTCGACTTTCTCAATCTCGTTCCTCAGACGACAAGCGTCAAATATGGATGTCAGCTAAGCTCTCACGGACAAAGTCCCATCCCGAGAGAGGAGGAAGATTAGTTGGGTCCTGATGAAGGGGCGTTGGGAAGAGACGGCGTTGCCAGTGATGGTCCAGCCCGTGTGCTCCTCGTTGGCTACAACGGGGCCAACAACACCGGTTCCGAATCCCGGCTCCTGAGCATCATTGACGATGTCAGGGCGGTGCTGGGCGAGGACACCATCATAACGATCCCCTCGCTGAACCCGGTGAACCTGTACCGGTACATCGAGGAATCGCCCACACTCCGGGTGGCTCCCATCCCCTCCATCTACTTCTCGGCCCTCAAGCGTTTGGTCAAGGAGAACGACATCATGTTGCTGGTGGAGGGCAGCTGCTACATGGACACCTGGACCTCCGCCCTTCTTTGGGCCTTCCTGTGGTCCACGAAGCAGGCGGCCGAGCATGGCCGCCCGAGCATGGCCTACGCCGTTGACTCGGGCATGCTTTCACCATCGAACCTGAAGAGGGTGCGTCGTGACGCCAGCAGGACCGACCTGATAGTCACCAGGACCGTCGCCGCTGCCAAACGGCTCCTGGCGAACGGAGTGTCCGCGCCCATCGAGACCACCGCCGACACCACCTTCACCTTCCAGATGAAGAACGGGGACGGCGACATCCTCAAGCGGACGTGGCCCGATGCGTCCGCCGGCGTGGTGGGCCTGGCCCCCGTCGACTTCTACCAGTGGCCGGTGGTCATCAGGCCCTTCGGAAGGAGAAAGAACTGCTACAGATGGCCCTACTACTACTCCCGGTCACGGCAGCGGACGGCCGCGACCCGAAGGCTGGCGGAGGGCTTCGCCAAGGAGGCGGAGCGGATAATAACCGAGCATGGTCGCGACGTCGCCCTCATCGCCATGGAGTCACTTGACGAGCCCCTGGTCCACCGGGTGCGGGACATGGTCTCATGCCCGGACAGGGTGAGGATATACTCGGCTCGCGACTACAACGCCTCCGAGATGCTGGGCCTTCTCAGGTCCCTCGATAGCCTCATCTCATCACGCTATCACTCCTGCGTCATGGCCTCCTTCGGTGGTCTTCCGATGGTCACCATCGGGCACGACCTTCGTACGGAGGACCTGCTCCGGGACATGAACATATATAAGAGCTCTTTCATTCACCATCTCGACAAGGACCTGTTCGCGAAGCTCAGGGATAGGGTTGATAACATCCTCTCCGACCCCGCCTCTGAAAGGGCGGCGGTGCAGCGGGCCCACGTGGAGCATGTGAAACGGGCATCGCGCAACAGGGAGCTGTTCAGGTCCTTCGTGGAGACGAGAGGATGGAAGACAACGACGTGAGTGGGGTCTTGCTGGTGACGGGAGGCACTGGCTTCCTCGGTGCCCAGGTCTGCTTGAGGCTCCTCCAGAAAACCCACATGGACATCGTGGCCCTCGTACGCGCCAGCGATCACGAGGCCGCTGGCATGCGCCTCGCGCGGGCCTGGTACGACTGGCCCGAGCTGGTGTCCCAGATCGGCCAACGGGTAACTGCATACGCCGCTGACATCGCCGCGGAGAGGCTCGGCCTCACGGAGGAGGAGTACGCTGGTCTGGTGGGCCGGCTTACCCACATCATCCATTCCGCCGCCGACATGCGACTGAACGGACCCATCGACGAGCTGCGAAGGACCAATGTCGGAGGGGTCCGGAACATCCTCCAGCTGGCCCGTGATGTGCACGCCGACCATGGCCTGACCCGCCTCAGCCACGTGTCCACCGCCTACGTGGCGGGCGGCAGGACCGGTGACGTCCCGGAGGACTCCCTCACCGACGAGTACCTCTTCTCCAGCCGGTACGAGCTGTCGAAGTTCGAGGGCGAGCAGCTGGTGAAGGAGGCCAAGGCCGACCTGCCCATCTCCGTGATGCGCCCGGGCCTGGTCGTGGGCGACTCGAGGACGGGTGCGATCAAGACCTTCAACACCATCTACTACCCCCTCAAGCTCTACCTGACCGGCAAGCTCAGGGTGATCCCCGCCCGGGCCTCCCTCAAGGTCAACCTCATCCCCATCGATTACGTGGCCGACTCCGTCGTCCGTCTCACCCTGGACCCCCGGGCCGAGGGGCTCAACTTCCACCTGACGGCTCCCTGGGAGGAGCTTCCCACCGTGAAGCAGCTCATGGACTACATCCGCAAGTGGGCGAGGGAGGACCACGGCATCGAGCTGCGCAAGCCGATGTTCATCCCCATGTCCATAGGTGCCACCAAGGGCAGGTACAAGGCCCAGCAGGCGATAACCCGGGAGAGGACGGGCATGTTCGAGGCCCTGCGGACCCTGGCACCCTACTTCAACGAGCGCCGGAGGTTCCGCCGGGACAACACCGACCGCCTCCTTGGCGAGTACAAGCTGAACTGGCACCTTGTCGTGCCACCGATGATGGACTTCGCGATCCACCTCTCCTTCATGCACCGTGCTGACCGGACGGTCCACGAGCAGATCCTGTTCCGGATGAGGAGCAAGAGCATGCCCGTCCGCTACCACGACGTTTACGAGGGCAAGGTCCACGACCGGGATTCCCGGGAGGTGCGGAAGGAGATGCTGGCCGTCGCGGGCGCCCTGAAGAGCATGGGCGTTGGCCCAGGCGACCGGGTGGCCTTGGTGGGTCTGAACAGCAGCAGGTTCATGACCATCGACGTGGGCATCGGCCTCTCCGGGGCCACCGGTGTGCCCCTGTACTACACGAGCCCGCCAGCAGAGGCCGACCAGATCCTCCAGGCAAGCGGGGCAAAGGTCATGCTCGTGGGCATCCCCAAGCTCCTCGAGCGCCTGGACGAGCTGACCGTGGACATCCCGGTGGTCTCCTTCTGTCGTTGCGACCCGGACATGACCCACGGCAAGAAGGTGATGCTGTGGGAGGAGTTTCTGGCCCTCGGCAAGGATGTGGAGGTGCCCGAGACCGCCCCGGTGGGCTTCGGGGACCTGGCCACCATCAGGTACACATCGGGGACCACGGGCACGCCCAAGGGCGTGACCTTCGACCACGAGAACCTGAGGTGGAACGGCACGGTGGTTGGGTCCTTCCTCGACTGGGACGCCCGGAACAAGCACATCAACTACCTGTCGTTCCTGCCGATGAACCACGTGGTAGAGGGCATATCGGCGGCGTACGGCCCCTACTACGGTCCCTGCTCCCTTGACATCTTCTTCCTGGAG
>JAUVEQ010000261.1 GCA_030594725.1 Methanobacteriota archaeon | reverse complement strand
GAGTGTGACCTTGCCCGTTATCGGGTCTATCTCGACGCTGATATGGTCTGGGGTCGAACCGATGGACCAGGTGAGAGGGTCCCCGTCCGGGTCCTCGAAGGCGGTGGATAGGTCCAACCAGTCCGAGTCGACGGTATCCTCTTCCATCTCGGGGCTCGGGAGATGGTTCTTGATGCGTGGGGCAGCGTTCTCGATGACCCTCTCGGCGAGAGCAGGTGCGCCCTCGTCCTCCCCGTCCGAGGCTCTCACCTCTACAGACCATTTCTGGCCTTTCTGAGTAAGAGAGGCATCGACGCTGTCAGCGACCAGGAGAGGTTGGAGTTCCCCGTCCAGGTACCAGAGATATCGATAGGTAAGACCGGTGCTCTCCACGTCCTGAGCGCCTCTTACGAACTCGATCTGGAGGGTCGATGTGGTGTCGGGACGGGCAGGCAGGAGGTTGATCTCCGGGGTCGTCGGAAGATTGTTCATGACCTCCAGGACGTTCGGGAACTCGACCCAGCCGGATTCAAGACGGTCCGTATCTCTGACCAGTAGCCTGAAGTCGTACAAGCCGGTCTCGGAATCCACCCTGGGAGTGACATCCATCGCCCAGACGCCATTGGTGAACATCCTGGGACCCAGCATGTTCGAGAACCAGTTGTCCGTTCCGTTCGGACGGTGCTGAATGGTCACGAGGAGCTCCCTTGCTGAGTCGTACTCGTCGGTCACGTTCACATGCAACCTCACGGTCTTTGTACGGTAGACCGTGGACTCGCTGACAGTGATGCCGACGACTTCTGGCGGCAACTCGACCCTCTTGGTCCAGTTCAACCAGAGGTCATCGATATCGAAGGCGCCTGGCAGGTCCAGTCCCTCTCCGATGACAACCACCCGGATGCTTGGGTGCTCCTTGTACCTGAAGAGGTCCTCTACCACCCATTCGTTCGAGCCTGACAGTAGCGGGGTCTCTGCAAGCACTTCATCAGTGGTTCCGTCGATGAGCTGTATCTTCCCGCTCTGGGATGAACCGATGTCGGCCCAGTATCTGAACGTATGATAGGAGCCTGCGTCGTCAATGGCAGGTGGCGTGATCAGCTTGGACATGTACCCACCCCAGCCCGGCTTGACCAACATCGCGGCCGCCACGTCCGTCGCTCCCTCCGTTGGGACCTCGAGGTCCATGAGCATACCGTATCCCGATACCCCTCCGAGATAGGCGATCGAGGAGACCTTATACGTCGTTCCGTCCTGTTCGCATGCGAAGACCAGGTCCTTCCAACCGGTCCCATCAAGGTCCGTTACGGCAACAGCACAAGCACCAGTTGTTGGAAGTACGTTGTCAGGCGTCGGACCGAAACCACCCGATCCATCGTTGAGGTAGACGTAGGAACCTATGGTGTAGTCCAATGTGTTGTCGAGCTGATTGGCGAACACGATGTCGAGATGGCCGTCCCCATCCAGGTCGGACACCTTGACATCCGATGCACCCACGGTGGGCAGGGTCGAGGGACTGGTGTCGAAGCCTCCTCCTGCCTTGCCCCAGTAGACATAGCTGTCTATCTCGGTTGAACCACCGGAGAACCTGTTGGCGAACACCAGGTCAACATGATCGTCGTCGTCCAGGTCACCTGAGGCGACAGCGCGTGCCCCCTTGGTGGCCAGGCGATATGTGGGACTCGAGCCATTGAATCCCTCGTCCTCCTGCATGAAGACCATGCTGTCCGTGGATGTGGAGGTGCCCTTGTAGCAGGCGAACACCAGGTCGAGCAGGTCGTCACCGTCAAGGTCGACGGCCTCGACCCCCGATGCGCCGGTGGTCACGAACTCCACGTCAGGTGTGTCCGCCCATCCGTCGGCCGAGCCCCAGAACAGGGTGCTGTTCACGAAGTAATCCCCGCTCTGCAAGAGCTCCTGGGCGAAGACGACATCCGTGTAGCCATCTCCATCCAGGTCTCGGAGGAGGACGTCGGAGGCTCCCGTTGTCGGGAACTCATGGTCGGGGGTCCCTTTGTAACCGACGGGTGTGCCCATGAACAACGGGCTCATTGCGCTGAAGGCGGCATCCGCTGTACGATGCACTGCGAACACGATGTCGGGGAACCCATCACTGTCAACGTCGGCCACATCGACCGCCGACGTGCCTCTTGTGTTCAGGGCCACCGGTTCCCGGGACGTGTAGTCCAGACCTCCGGAGTCGAAGAAGACCTGGCTCCGGGTGGTATAGTTCTCGTCCCCCATGATGGACGGGAAGATGAGCTGGGGTCCGCCTCCACCGATGGCGGATGACGATAAGCTCCAATCCCTTACCTCCATGTTGAGGAGCCGGTCGGCCTTCACATCCCCGTAGAACTGGTCTCGCCAGGTCATCGGGTCCTGCCATTTTACGACGAGCATGTCGAGGACAGGCGTCGTGTAGTTGAACTCGCTGGCGATGGTGACCTTGATCTTGATGGTCATATCGACAAGATCTTGAGAGAGATCGAGGTTCCAGTCGGTCAGATCCTCGAACCCGGATATCGCCTTGTCCGACGAATCAAGTAACGAGATGGTCATCGTGGTGTTCTGTGACAGGTCACCGTCCAGGCTTAGGACATCCCACGACTTCCCAGGCGGTAGCTTGATGGCCTCGGTCGTGAAGCTTCCCCTGAATGCCCTTTGCATGCCACCCCCCTTGGGGATGGCGATAGCCAGGTCCGCTGCTCCTTCAGCAGCCTTCGTTACACTTGCTGAAGTTGGCCAGGTGCTTCCACCGTTCCACAAATTAAAAGTCGAGGTCCCGGATGGATACTCCCTGACAAGCAGAATATCATCATACCCATCCTTGTCGATGTCCGCGACACCGAGATTGCGGCGCGAGTAATGGTTGATAGGGATCTTATGTACGTCAGAGCCGCTCCATCCTGAGGATGAACCCTTGAAGATGCAGATTTTGTTTTGACCAGACTCGGAAGTATCATAGACTAGGTCGATGTATCCATCATCGTTGATGTCTCCCGCATTCACTGCGTACTGGTTTCCAGCTGTGGGTAATTGATAATCGGGAGTGGTATCTGGTCCATTCGGTCCTCCCAGGTAAACCCTTGATTTCGAATTCGCATCGTTCCCGTCCGCGAAGGCCAGATCCAGATGTCCATCCTTGTCAAGGTCCTGAACGCAGATGCCATAGCAGTGGGGGAATACACCATCGTCTGCCGCGAGAACGATGTCGGCGGTTGTGCCAGGGCCGTTGGGACCTCCAAATATGACGTTAACGTTCACATTCATCCGATCTCCCAGAATCAGATCATCGTATCCATCCTGATCGAGATCGCCAATGCCCATCCGCCATCCACCTAGACCACTGATGGTGATATCTGGATCGTAATTGAAGTCCCCACTTCCCTGGTTGAGGTAGACACGACCACTATATGCCAAGTCCATTTCACCATCGCCGTTGAAATCACCAGTACCGACCGTTCCACTTGTTGCCGAAATTGATGTGGCTCCTGTGGATGACCAGGTACCGGTCTCGGTCCCCCAGTATATTTGGGAAGGCGGAGCGGAGATCTTTCCAATGACGAGATCCAGGTTGCCATCTCCATCTAGATCGTCGATTGCCACAGTGGCAATATTCCCTGTGACGCTGATGTCAGTTGCATCCTCGTAATCTGTATGGTCGTTATTTGAATAGAATGCGGAAAAACCATCAATACCTTCTGAGATTATCACCGTGGGGTAAGCCTCATAGAAACCGGTCCCACCGCTGCCACTCATGGTGGTGAGATTGACCTCCAGGTTCTCACCAGTGAAGTTGATGCCGCGGTAGTCCGACATCTTCCAATCCCCCAGGAAGTCGTCCCTCCACTCGTCCTCCGCAACGAGATAGAGGGTCCAGGCCTGGAGGGTCGGCCTGTTCGCCCCATCGGCGATAAGGTCAACCTGGATGCGGATCTCCGGGTACATCGAGGGAGATATGTCGTAGACCGAGAGGTGGGTGCCGTTCTCCTTCGTGTACTTGGGTTCGATGGTCTCGTTGGCGAACCCGATCTCGCTTGCCTCCTTGGTGGCGTCAAGCACCGAGATCTTTACCATGCTGTCACCCGGCAGGGTCGCCTCGAGCAGCACGAAGTCGTAGCGGTACCCATCCATGACAGGGATGATCTCCGAGGCTAACCAGCCATCGGTCTCCCCGGCAGCCAATCGGACCTCCCCATTGACGACCTCCACCCCGACAAGGCCAGCTCCCGGCACGTACACGTGGCTCATGTCGTCGAAGGAATCGGTCCAGAGCTCGGCACCATCCGACGGACCCGGTCCCCTGCTCCCTCCATCACCATCGGTGGGGCTGGAACCGTTCATCGGCAGACCCGACATGCCTCCTAGAAGGAGGACAACGATCAGCACCAGGGCTCTTCGGTGTGTAGAACGCATACTTTCATTCTCCCATTGGTCGAGGACAACCACCGTCCCTCCAATTCCCTTCAGTATTAATCCCCGATATGCCTAGGTAGGCATGCAAAGACCTCAGGTACCTAACGGGCGTCTGAGAAAAGCTCTGGCAATTATATATACATTACCTTAATCAAAGGCGAATGGCCCCTGGTTAAAATCAACCGTCATAATCTATTTTAACCCGGGATTGTGTACATAT
>JAUVEQ010000268.1 GCA_030594725.1 Methanobacteriota archaeon | reverse complement strand
GCCGCCCTGAGCCTCGGGGAGCAGGGGTTCAAGACCTACCTGGTGGAACGGGAGAAGGAGCTGGGAGGGAACCTGCGCAGGATCCGGTCCACGGTGACGGGGGAGGACCCGCAGGCCAAGCTGAAGGAGCTGGTGGCTGCCGTCAACAAGGAGCCCAACATCGAGGTGCTGACGGGGGCGGAGATCGAGAACATGGGCGGATACGTTGGCAACTTCGAGACCCAGATCAAGGGCCGCGAGGGGACCATCGAGACCGGTGTGATAATCATCGCCACGGGCGCCACCGAGATGAAACCCGATGGGCTCTACCTCTACGGCAAGGAGAAGCGAGTGCTCACCCAGCTGGAGTTCGAGGGAGAGTTGGCCGACACCGGCAAGGCCCCCAGCTCCGTTGTGATGATACAGTGCGTTGGCTCCCGGGAGGAGGAGAGGCCCTGGTGCAGTCGCGTCTGCTGCACCAACGCGGTGAAGAACGCCATCCGTGTGAAGGAGATGAGCCCCGACACCCCTGTCTACATTCTGTACCGCGACCTCAGGACCTACGGCTTCAAGGAGGACTTCTACCGTGACGCTTGCGAGCTGGGGGTCATCTTCGTCCGCTTCGACGAGGACAAGCCCCCCAAGGTGAAGGCCACGTCGAAGGGCATCGCCGTGACGGTGGAGGACATGACCATGGGCAAGCCCATCGACCTTCTAGCGGACCGACTGGTCCTCAGCTCGGCCATCCTCCCTCAAGATGACAACGAGCTCATCGCCCAGTTCCTGAAGGTACCCATCAGCAAGGACGGCTTCTTCCTCGAGGCACACATGAAGCTACGCCCCGTGGACTTCGCCACCGAGGGTGTCTACCTGGCGGGGCTCTGCCATTCTCCGAAGTTCATCGATGAGAGCATCGCCCAGGCCAACGGTGCGGTGGCAAGGGCGGTGACCGTCATATCGAAGGAAACGCTCGTCAGCGAGGGCATCATCGCCATGGTCAACGAGGACATCTGCGACGGGTGCGGCATCTGCCGGCCCATCTGCGAGTACAACGCCATCGAGATAGACGACGAGAAGAAGCTCGCCATCATCAACGAGGGGCTGTGCAAGGGATGCGGTGCCTGCGTCGGCGCCTGCCCGAGCGGGGCCATGGAGCAGAAGGGCTACAAGGACAACCAGATCCTTGCGATGATCGCGGCCGCCCTAGAGGAGGTGATCTGAGATGTCGACCAAATCGAACGAGCAGACCAAGACGGCAGGCTACGAGACCTTCGAGCCGAAGATCCTCGTGTTCTGCTGTAACTGGTGCTCCTACGCAGGGGCGGACCTCGCCGGGGTCTCGCGGTTGCAAATGCCATCGAACTTCCGGGTCATACGGGTGATGTGCTCGGGTCGTGTTGACCCCGAGCACCTCCTCAAGGGGTTCTCACTGGGCGCTGACGGGATCCTGGTGGCCGGATGCCATCCCGCAGATTGCCACTACATCGGCGGCAACTACCGGACGCGTAGGCGCATCCCCCTCCTGAAGATCATGATATCCCAGTTCGGCCTAGAGCCCTCGCGGCTCCAGCTCGAGTGGATCTCAGCCTCGGAGGGAGAACGCTTCCAGCAGGTCATCACCAATTTCATCCAGCACATCAAGGATCTGGGCCCAAGCCCCGTGGGGGGTGGATAGTATGAAGAAACTCAGCCATAGGATGGACGCCGCGATGGAGGTCATGGACGACGAGCGGGTCCGATGGCTATTGGGGAAGAAGCTCACCATCACCCGTGAGGAGAACGTCTTCGGCAAGCAGATCGCAGAGGGCCGGTACGACCTTATCCTCCACAACGCTGCCCAGGCCGAGCTCTACAGGAAGCTCATCGCAGACGAGGTCCGCGACAAACCGAGGTCTACCGTGGAGATCGCGAAGGCGCTGGACATGGAACCCTCCGAGGTGCTCCGTCACCTCATCGCCATGAGGAAGTGGCGATTGGTCGAGGAGGCCGGGACGAAGGACGGCTACCTTCTGTTCCGAACGATAGAACCCGCGGAGGAGACCGAGAAAGGCTCAGGAGTGTGAACCCATGGCAGACAAGATCAAGATAGCACTGTATTGGGGCGGCACCTGTGGCGGTTGCGACGTCGCGGTGCTGGACATAGACGAGAACATCCTAGACGTGGCCGCCATGGCCGACATTGTCTTCTGGCCCATCGCCATGGACTTCAAGGTCAGCGACGTGGAGGCGATGGAGGACGGAGAGATCACGTGCACCATCTACAACGGCGTCATAAGGAACACCGAGAACCTGCACATGGCAAAGCTGCTCAGGCAGAAGTCGGCCCTCATGGTCGCCTTCGGCTCATGTGCCTGTTTCGGCGGTATCCCGGGCCTTGCCAACGTGACCGACAAGAAGGGGATAATGGAGAAGGTCTACAGGGACACCATCTCGACGGACAATCCCGACTTCGTCACACCGCAGCCCGTGATCGAGGTGCCAGAGGGCACGTTGACGCTGCCGGACCTCTATGACACCGTGACCTGTGTGGACGATCATGTGGACGTTGACTACTTCGTCCCCGGATGCCCGCCCACCACCAACCTGATCATGACCTTCCTCGGCGCCGTGGCCGCCTTCGTGAACGAGGGGACCCCCCTGCCCCCCAAGGGCACCGTCATCGCCTCGGACAAGACCCTGTGCGACGAGTGCCCGAGGGAGAAGAAGGAGAAGATGCTCACCCGGATCTACCGTCCCCACGAGATCGAGATCGACCGGGAGGAGTGCATCCTTGACCAGGGTGTCATCTGCCTGGGTCCCGCAACCAGGGCCGGTTGTGAGGCGAAATGTATTAACGCGAACATGCCTTGCCGCGGCTGTATGGGGCCGACGGCAGCGGTGCAGGACCAGGGCGGTAGCATGCTCGCCGCCCTCACATCGATCTTGAACATCACCGACCACGAGCACGAGCTGTCCGAGGAGGACATCTTCGAGATAGTCTCGCAGGTCAAGGACCCCCTAGGGACATTCTACCGGTTCTCCATGCCGAAGTCCCTTCTGAAGCGATCCGTTACCGAGAAAAGTGGAGGGAAATAGATGACTGGACCAATCATGCCAGGAGAGACCCATAAGGCGGAATCGAAGCGGATCACCATCGATCCGATCACGCGCCTTGAGGGCCACGGGAAGATCGAGATCTTCCTTGATGACGACGGGAACGTGGCCAACACATACTTCCAGATCCCCGAGCTACGTGGTTTCGAGAAGTTCTGCATCGGACGTCCCGTGGAGGAGCTTCCACGCATCACGCCGCGTCTGTGCGGTGTGTGTCCAGGTGCTCACCATGTGGCTTCCACGAAGGCGCTGGACGCGGTCTTCAAGACCACGCCCACTCCCGCGGCGGTGCACCTGCGGCGCCTGTTCTACGAGGCCCACTTCATCCACAGCCACATCGCACACTTCTTCGCCCTGGCGGCACCCGATTTCGTGCTGGGCCCCGGTGCTCCGAAGGCCTCCCGCAACGTGCTGGGCGTGATCGACGCCGTCGGCCTCGAGATCGGCGGCGCCGTCCTCAAGGCCCGCTCCGACGCCCAGTGGATCCAAGAGATGCTGGGCGGAAAGGCGACCCACCCCGTCAACGGACTCCCCGGCGGCGTGAGCCGCGGGATGAACGAGGAGGAGTGGGAGAAGGTCAAGACCATCGCCGACGAGCTGCTGGGGTTCGCGAAGTTCACCCTCGAGAGCGTGCTCACCCCCATCGTCCTCGAGAACCAGGACTACCTCAACATCATCCTCAGCAAGGACCTGTACTACCACGAGTCCTACTACATGGGCATGGTCGACAAGGACAACATTGTGGACTTCTACGACGGGACCGTCCGCGTGGTGGACCCCAGCGGCAAGGAGTTCGCCAACTTCCATCCCGACGACTACCTTGAGCACATTGCCGAGCACGTGGAGCCCTGGTCCTACCTCAAGTTCCCCTTCCTCAAGAAGGTGGGATGGAAGGGCTTCGAGGAGGGGGCAGAGAGCGGCATCTTCCGTGCGGCCCCCCTGGCCCGCCTGAACGTCTCCGAGGGGATGTCCACGCCCCTGGCCCAGAAGGCCTACGAGGCTTACTTCAAGACCCTTGGCAAGCCGGTCCATCACACCCTCGCGATGCACTGGGCACGGATCATCGAGCTGCTGAACTCCTCCGAGCACCTGGTCGAGCTGGCCAACGACGACATTTGCCTGTCGGACGACCTGCGCGCCGAGCTGGGCGAGCCCGGTGAGGGGATCGGCATCCTGGAGGCACCCCGTGGCACCCTCATCCATCACTACTGGGCGGACAAGGAGGCCATGACCACCGATCTCAACCTCATCGTGTCCACGGCCCACAACAACGCCGCCATATGCATGGGGACGACGAAGGTGGCCTCGGCAGTGATCAAGGACTGGCAGGTCAACGACGGCCTGCTGAACATGGTGGAGATGTCGTTCCGCGCCTACGACCCGTGCTTCGCCTGCGCGACACACACCGTCCCGGGGGAGCTGCCCCTCCAATTGAACATCCGAAAGGCGGAT
>JAUVEQ010000365.1 GCA_030594725.1 Methanobacteriota archaeon | reverse complement strand
GATGCGCGGCAAGCCCGGATCGCCGGCAGAGAACGAGGCGACCGCCCTGTACGGAGCCCAACCCGCCGCCCCGACCACCCCTGGCGCCCTTCCGGAGCCACCGGCGGAGGAGACCCCTGAGGTCCCCCAGAACGGGTTCCCGGAGTATAAGGACGAGCTCGACTACTAGCCTTGCCCACGCGGGTCGGCAATCTCATCGGTCCAGCGCGAGGCCTCGGGATCATCCCAGAACGGGGCCAAGGTTCGAAAACTGCTCCATTGTGCCCCCCGAAGGGCCCAGGGGATCCCGGCGGAACTCCGTTCCATCCAGACCTACTGGCCATATGCGAATGACCCATCAGAAGGGCCGGTCGCGGCATCTCGAGCCCCCCTCTGTCCCACCCTTCAACAAGGGTGTGGTCACCCAAAGGGTTTTTAAGACGCTTCAAGCGATGGCCTTGAGAACAGGCCCCGAATGGGAGAACCCCAGGGGAGAGGGGCCGTCGAATCCAGGTGGTTGGATCAACATGCTTGAAGGTAAGAGGACCGCTCTCGCACTCGTATTATTGATGATCGTATCTGTCCTGGCCGTGACGCCAGCCTCGGCGGACCCGGCTCCGAACGCGGGCCCGGCGCCGATGGACGACCCCGTCCCGGAGGCCAACTTCACATGGCTGGTGGCCGATGGAACGGCAAGTTTCGGTTCCACCGCGATGTACATCCAGGACGGGGACCTGGACATATTCATTGAGGCCTTCCCCGGTTCGGGCACGACCTGGGACCCTTCGACCATCACCGAGGCGGACATCATCATCCAGGAGAACCACGGCCACGGCACCCATTACAACGCCAACACCGTGGCGATGGTCCAGAGGAACACCGGGGCCATCGTTGTCGGCAACGCTGCAATGAAGGCCGACATGCTGGCCCGCAGTGTGCCAGCCAGTAAGATCGTCGAGCTGACCCCGACCCTGGGCGGCACAGACAAGGCAACCAACGTGGCCGGGTGCAACATCACCGCCATCGGGATGTACCACACCATGGCGACCTCGACCCAGGTGGACACCTACCTGGTGGAGATGCCCAGCGGCATATCCTGGTTCCACGGGACCTGCGCCGCTGGAGCCTGCTACAACTCGTACATGAAGAACAGGGACATACTCGACGACCTGGACATGATGGCCCTGGACTTCGAGCACGACTTCAACACCGTGTGGGACGAGAAGGAGCCAAAGGTGCTCATCAAGACCCACACCTTCTCCGTGGGCGGCGTCGGCTACCTGTGGGACGACGACCCCTCCAGCTCCTCATCCACGACGTTGAACCACAATGATACCTACAACTACCAGAAGATCATCGAGATAGCCCTGCCCCCGGTCCTCAGCCTGGGGACGGCCACGCCCCTTTCGGGAACGGAGGACGATCCCGTCACCTTCGAGGTGTTCTACGTGGATGCGAACGACGACGCTCCCGTCATCCAGAAGGTGTTCATCCGGGACGATCTGGGCGTCACGGTCTCCCACGACCTCATTCCCGTGCCCAGCGGCGCCTCTTGGATCGACGGCCGGACCCTCAGGTACACATCGACCCTGGCCCCAGGCACCTACACGTTCCGCTTCAACGCAACAGATGGTGTTCTCAGCTCCATCGGGGACATCGACTGGAACCCCAGCACGATAACGATAACACCCCGGAACAAGCTGCCCGAGCTGCAATCGCACGACCTTTCACCACGCGAGGGCGACACCACCACGGAGTTCCGGTTCGACGTGATGTACCGGGACATGGACAACGAGGAGCCGGCCTCCGCCCAGCTGTTCATCGACGGTGAGGCCTACGACATGGTCTCCGACACCGTCTCCGGACCATGGAACGACTGGGTGACCTTCTACTGCGAGACCTCCCTCGGTGTGGGCGCGACCCACAGGTACTACTTTCTCTTCACCGACGGGCAGGACCAGGTCCGTTACCCCGTTTCCTCGGCCAGCCCCAACTGGCTGCCGGGGCCGGATGTGGAGTTGCCCAACTATCCCCCTGACCTGACGACCAACCTCTTCTCCCCCCAGACCGGGACCCGTGATACCCAGTTCACCTTCACCGTCATCTACACCGACGGCGAGAACCACCGCCCAATGACCTCGTACGTGTTCATCGATGGTGTACCCAACATCATGACTAGTTATGGCAGCGCCGACTACACAGCGGGCGTCGAGTACCGCTACACCACACGCTTGGACGTCGGGCCCCACCCCTACTATTTCGGCTTCTCCGACGCCGAGCATCAGGTGCGCCTACCAGTGGATGGCACCTTCGACGGACCCGAGGTGCTCAACCAGGCCCCAACGGGCGTGATCAGCAGCCCCGGCAACGGTGCCCGGTTCACCCCCGACGATTACGTGGCCTTCAGGTCCGTCGGGAGCGAGGACCTGGACGGGGACGGGATGACCTTCACCTGGTCCTCCGACCTGGACGGCGAGCTGGGAGAGGGCGAGACCCTGGATGTGACCCTCTCCGAGGGTGAGCACGTCATCACCCTGACTGTGGCGGACGACTTCGGAGGCAGCAACCTCGCCTCCATCAGCCTCGTGGTGAGACCCTACCTTCCCGAGCCGGTCGTCCAGGATGTGGAGGTCAACAACGACCGGCCCATCGAGGGCGATACCGTTCGGTTCACGGCCCAGGTGGGCAACGTAGGCGAGATAAAGGCCAATGGCCTGGTCGTCAGGTTCCTCGTGGATGGTACCGAGACCGGGACCGAGACGGTGTCCATCGACAAGGACGCGACCCGGACCGTCACCTTCACCTGGACGGCCGTCCCGGGCTCCCACACCCTCTCCGTCGAGGCGGGTGGGTCCTCTGACGAGATCGATCTCGAGGTGGAGGCCAACACCCCCCCTGCGGCCGAACCCTTCATAATGAACGAGGGCACCAGCTGGAAGCCAGGTGATGAGCTCTACTTCAAGCCCGCGGCCAACGACGCCAACAACGACCCGCTGGCATACCACTGGGACTTCGGGGACGGCATCAACTCGACCAAGGACGCCCCGAACCACATCTACGCGGACGCTGGCACCTACATCGTCACCCTCACAGTGACCGACACCAGGGGCGGCGAGACGGTGGAGACGATCACGGTGGAGATAATCAAGCCCAAGCAGGAGGAGGAATCCCCCGGACCCGGTGCGGTCCTTGCCCTTGTCTCCATCGGTCTGGTCTTCGCCCTCGTGGCGACCCGGAGGAGACGGACCTAGGACCCCTCCCCACCCGGACGTCGGTCCCTTCACC
>JAUVEQ010000127.1 GCA_030594725.1 Methanobacteriota archaeon | reverse complement strand
CCGGGAGTCGACCATCGTGGAGATGACCCCCGAGGACATGCTCGGTGGCATAGAGGCCCACGCACGTGACGGGGTGGACTTCGTCACCGTGCACTGCGGCATCACGAGGCAGAGCGTGGAGCGCCTGCAACGCCAGGGCCGCGTCACCGGCGTCGTCAGCAGGGGCGGCAGCTTCCTGGTGGCGTGGATCCTCCACAACGACCAGGAGAACCCCCTCTACTCCCAGTTCGACCAGCTCCTCGACATCGCGAGGGAGCACGACATCACCATCAGCCTCGGTGACGGTCTCCGCCCCGGGAGCCTGGCGGACGCCACTGACCGGGCCCAGATGCAGGAGATGCTCATCCTGGGCGAGCTGGTGGAGCGATGCTGGGATGCCGGGGTGCAGGTCATGGTCGAGGGTCCAGGGCACATCCCGATCCACGAGATCGAGGCCAACGTGCGCATCCAGAAGGCGGTATGCAAGGGAGCACCCTTCTATGTACTAGGGCCCATCGTCACCGACCTCGCACCCGGTTACGATCACATCACCGGCGCGATAGGTGGGACCCTGGCCGCATGGGCCGGCGCGGACTACCTGTGCTACGTCACCCCCACCGAGCACATCGGCCTGCCCGGCGAGGAGGACGTACGGGAAGGGGTGGTGGCAAGCCTCATCGCCGCCCACGCCGCCGACCTGGCACGGGGTATCGACGCGGACCGCGATCACGCCATGGCCGAGGCGAGGAAGGCCCTTGACTGGGACCGGATGTTCGAGCTGTCGTTGGACAGCCGGAAGGCGCGGGACATGCGGGCGGCATGCAATCCCGAGGACGAGGACGCCTGCTCCATGTGCGGTGACCTTTGCGCCCTTCGCATGGTGGAACAGGCACTGGAGCGGAAGGACGACTGAGAGCTCGGGCCGCCCCTGTTCGCCCCCCTTTTCCCGATGTCGACGCGACAGGCTTATTATCGCCCTCCGCATTACGGAGCATGTAGGACCCAAGGGCCCATCCAGCGGAGGGATTCTGTGGTCGATGCAGAGGTCAGAGTTGAGCTAAAGAAGGGAGTCGCGGACCCGGAGGGGAAGAACGTCGAGAAGACCCTGTCCCTGCTGGGCTTCGAGGGCATCGGGGCGGTGAGCACCATCAAGATCTACCACGTTCAGCTCGATGAGCCGAACGAACGGCGGGCCCTCGAGACACTCGAGGACATGTGCGAGAAGCTCCTGGCGAACCCGGTGATACACAATTACTCGGTCAAGATCCTCTGATGCGAGGTCGGTCGGAGATGTTTTTCAACGAGCGCCTTTGCGACTTTTCCCTTCTGGACGTGAACATACGTGACGCCCACCCCCACGACCTGGAGAGGATAAGCGCGGAACTTGCCCTCGGCCTCTCGGTCGAGGAGATGACCCGGATCCAGGAACACTTCACGGGGGAGGGGCGCAACCCCACCGACGTTGAGGTCCAGGCCCTGGGGCAGGCCTGGTCGGAGCACTGCTGCTACAAGAGCTCCCTGTACTATCTCAAGGAGCACATCCTGATGGTGGACAACCCCGACGTGATCGCCCGCGACGACGCCGGTGTGATGGCCATCGACGACGAGTGGGCATACGCCCTGAGGATCGAGAGCCACAACCATCCGAGCGCCATCGAGCCGTACGGCGGTGCGGCCACCGGTATCGGTGGGATCATCCGCGACGTCCTGTGCATGGGCGCCCAGCCCGTGGCCCTGGTGGACCCCCTTTACTTCGGGCCCCTGGACATGCCCCACGACGAACTGCCTGTGGGCGTCAAGCACCCCAAGTACCTGATGAGCGGCGTCGTGGCCGGCATCCGGGACTACGGTAACCGCATCGGCATCCCCACCGTCTCTGGAGGACTGTACTTCGACAAGGGCTACGTGGGAAACTGCATCGTCAACGTGGGATGCCTCGGGATCGTCAGGCGGGAGAAGGTGACGATGAGCTCGGTCAAGGGTGTGGGCGATGTGCTGATCCTTGTCGGCGGTCGCACCGGCCGCGACGGTATCCATGGCGTCACATTCGCCTCCGCCGTGTTGACCGAGGCCTCCGAGGAGGATTCCCGCGGGGCCGTGCAGCTGGGAGACCCCATCACGAAGGAACCCCTCATCCATGCCTGCCTGGAGGTCAACGAGAAGAACCTGCTGAGAGGCATGAAGGACCTGGGCGGAGGTGGACTGAGCTGCGTCACCGGCGAGATCGCCCTTGCAGGCGGCTTCGGAGCCGAGGTGGATATCTCCCTGGTGCCCACCAAGGAGGAGGGACTGGAGCCCTGGGAGATATGGGTCAGCGAGTCCCAAGAGCGGATGATGCTGGCCGTCGCCCCGGATGATGTGGAGGAGGTGCTGAGCATCTTCGACCTCTGGGACGTGGAGGCGACCGTCCTGGGTCACACCATCCCCGAGAACCGGGTCAAGGTGTGGTTCGAGGGCGTGGTCGTCGTGGACCTGGACCTGGACTTCTTCACGAAGGGACCGGAGTACTGCCGCCCCTACAAGGTCAAGGGCGTGGAGAAGCGGGAGCCTGCCGGTTCTCTGCCCTCGACCTTTGACCCCGGCACCGAGCTGATGGGTCTGCTGGGGGATCCCAACATCTGCAGTCGCGAGTACGTGGTGCGCCAGTACGACCACCAGGTTAGGGGTGCGACCGTCGTCACGCCCCTCGGTGGCGTCGTGGGCCATGCCGGACCCCAGGACGCCTGCGTCCTGGCACCCATCGAGGGCTCGAGGAAGGGTCTGGCGGTCGCCACGGCATTCAATCCCCGCCTCACATCGATCGATCCCTACCGGGGCGGCCTGACCATAGTTGACGAGATGGTAAGGAACCTGGTCGCCGTCGGGGCGCGACCCCACTCGATGACCAATTGCCTCAATTTCGGCAACCCAGAGGTGCCCGAGCGCATGGGCGAGTTCGTCGAGACGCTCCGGGGCGTGGGCGAGGTGCTGCGTCACCTGGACCTTCCCACCCCGTCGGGCAACGTCAGCTTCTACAACGAGACCGCGGACAGCTACGTCCCTCCCACCGCCTCCATGATGGGTGTCGGACTGATGGATGACGTGTCCAAGGCCATCACATCCGACCTGAAGCGATCGAGCAATCGCATCTATCTGGTCGGAAGGACACGTGACCAGATGGCTGGCTCATCCCTGTATGCTCGCCACGATGCGCCCCATAAGGTCGCTCCCGGCGTGGACCTGAAGCTGCTCTCCTCATCCATAGAGGCACTGCTTGCAGCCAACGAACGGGGCTGGTTGGCCTCATGCCACGACATCTCCGATGGGGGACTGGCCGTGGCGATGGCAGAGATGTGCATAGGTGGTCAGCTTGGAGCCGACATCGACATGGCATCCCAGGGTAAGATGAGGCCCGTGGCCAAGCTCTTCTCGGAGTCCAACACCCGTTGGCTCATAGAGGTTCCGCCTGGCAGGGGAAGGGGCGTGGAGAAGCTGTTCAAGGGGCTCGACGTGCCTTTGACCCGTCTGGGGACCGTCAAGGCTGCCCCGAAACCCAAGGTCAAACCCAAGGGCAAGGGCAAGACCAAGGTGAAGGCGGTGTCGACGGAGGAGGTCGGCCCCAGCCTCCGGATCGTAGAGGGGAAGAAGGTGCTGATCAATATCCCGGTCCGCGACCTGGAGGATGCGTGGAACCGGACGTTCTGGGATATCATGGGGTGAGGACCATGGCAGAGATCACAGACCCGGACCTGTGGAAGACGGTGGCCGTGCTGGCCGGTGCGGTGATCGGGATCGCCATCGTCGGCTATGCGGCCGCGAAGGGCCGTGCCGAGAAGAAGCGATACAAGGAGCTGGAGGCGGAGATAGTCGATATAGTCTCACGCGAGGAAATCCAGCTCCTCCGGCATCGGGACCTTGACGCGTTCACCCAGCGTGTGAACGAGATCCGGGCGAAGAAGGGACAGGAGCCCGTGCCCAAGGAGTTCCTGGCGAAGATCCAGTACAACCTGATGTACGCACTGGACGAATCCGATTTCTGAATGGTCTGCGTAGCCGGGTGGACATGCAGGTCCCGCCTCAACGGATGTGGGTCAGGGTGAAGGACCCGATGTTGAGGCCCTTCTTGGTGTACTGGTACTGGATCCAGTCCCGGGACTGGGAGTCGCAGACCCCCTGGATGCTGATGTAGGTCTTGAGGTTCTCGGCCTTGAACTGGAACGAGCCGTCCATAACGTGACCCAGCATCTGGATGTCGGTCTGTGTGTGCATGCCCTCGTCGATGGGGAACATTGATACCGCCTTGCTGCGCTTGAGCCGTCCGGTCAGGTTCTGCAAGAAGCCGTAGGTGGCCTTCACGTCGGAGTAGGTGATGAAGGTCGAGATGGACACGACGACGACGCGGATGTACTCGTGCTCCTTGCTGAGGGCCTTGATGAACTTGTCCATCGCCGCGATGATGTCATCGTAGGCGGTGGCGTCCTTGAGGTAGGCGATGTTCTCGTTGTCCTCCTCGTGTTCCACCCCCATCGGGATGCTGTAGGCGTCGATGTACTTGAGGAGGCCAAGCCGCTCGTACTCCTCCACCGAGGGCACGTGGTTGGCCAGGGAAGTGCGCATCTCCATGGGGGATGCGTCGGAAAGGATGAGCACCGCGGGGATGCCCTTGGTGATGCCCTCGACGACGAAGCGCTCTACCAGGACCTCCTTTCCAATGAACGGGGGTCCGGTGAGCAGGACGTTGACGCCCGTGGGTAGGCCGCCGAAGAGCAGGTCGTCGAGACGGTCCGTGCCCGTCTTGCACTTGTTGGCCGCCATCTCAGCTTCCCTCTCCTGGGAGGCGACCTCCAGGTTGTCGGAGATGACCGCCTGCTCCTTGATCTGCAGCTCCCGCTCCTTGTGGGCCAGGAAGGACTCCTTGGCCTTGAGCTCGGACTCCTTCTCGGAGATGACCTTCTCCAGGCGGTCCACTTCCTTCCTGGCTGCCAGGACCTCGCTGGAGCCACCCGCGGACTCCTTGGCCTCGCGAAGGTTCGCCTGCTCCTTCTCCACCAGCTTCTCCTTGTACTCCAGCTCCTGCTTCCGGCGCTCGAACTCGTCTTCCTTGTACGTCACCGCGCGCTTGACCTTGGAGAGCTCGTCACCGAGCACATCGATCTCGGCCTTGTAGTCCCGGATGAGCTCGTTCTTCTCCATCAGCTGGCTCTGGAAGTCGGGCAACTGGGACATGCGTTCGTCCAGAGCCTCCCGTTCAGCAGTGGCCGCCAGCGCCTTCTCGTCCTTGAGCTTCTTGATCTGGCTCAGGATCTTCCGCTTCTTGAGTTCCAGGTCCTTCTCCTTGGCCTCGAGGACGGTGGCCCGCTTCCGCAACTGTGAGTTCAGCTGGGCGATGGTGTCGAGGTCCACGCCCTGGGCCCCATCGGAGACCGCCTCCGCGATGGCCTTGTCGACATCGAAGTCGCTGGCGCGCAGGGCAGCCTCCTTCCCCTTGAGCTCCTGCTCAAGGTCCTTCCGGCGACGCGTCTCCTCCTCGACCGTCCGGCGGAGGTCCTCGACCTCCCCTTCGGTCTTCTTCCGCTGCATGGAGGTGACGTACTTCATCATGGCGATGGAGCCCTTCTTGAGGTTGTTCAGCTCGTCCTCCAGCTCGGAACGCCTGCGCCTCTCCTTATCGGCCTCCGCCTTTGAGTCCTCGATGTCGGCCCGTCCACGGTTGACCTTGGTCTCCAGCTGCGAGACCTCCAGGGCCTGTTCCTCGATGATCTCCCGGAGCTCGGCCACATCCTTGTTATCCGCCACGCCCTCGCCGATGGCAAAGTCACCGGACAGGGTCCCACCCTTGGCGCGGAGTTCATCAAGGTCCTCCTGCTGTTGTTCCAGGGTCCGCTCCTTCTGGCGTAGCTCCTCCTCCCTCTTCTTCAGGTAATCGTCGGCCTTGGTGTACTCGTCGTACTCCTCCATGCGCTTCTTCATGTCGTTGATCTCTTTCTCGAACTTGATGCGCTGGAGGGCGAGGGTGTTCCGCATCTTGATGGAGAAGTCGGACTTGATGCGGATCAGTTCCTCCTCTTTGAACTTCAATGTCTCGAGGATCTCCTCGATGCTGTGGACGTTGAAGGTCTCCTGTATCATCTTGAGCTCTTCCGGCTCTATCTGGAGTCGGTCGATCTCAGCGGTCCGCTGTGCCACGACCTCGTCGTCATCGTAATCGGCCCTCTCGTAATCGTCATCACCCGCGTCACGGTCCGTCAGCGTCCGCTGGAAGGCTATCATGTACCTGTGCATGGGCTCGGGGGCATTGAGCTCCACAACGGCGCTCCCGCCGTTCGGCAAGACATCGGAGGCCTCGTTCTCCTCCTCTTCATCGAGGCCCTTCTCCTCGGGTTCTCCCTCTTCTTCAGGCAACGGACGGACACCTCTTCCGCCTCACCGCGATAGGAGCGGCGAAGCTGGTCGCTGCTTCAAAGAACGCGTGAGTATATTTTAACTTTGCTCCACGAGTCCCGGTCTCTAGAACCAATGGCCTCAGGGCCTCAGATCGACCTGACGCCCTTCATGAAGCTGAACCTGCCACCCTTGACCTTGTAGAAGTAGCGGGGTTCCTGGACATCGATGTCCAGAAGCTTCGCGACCTCCAAGGAGCCCGTGAACTCCCGGTCGTCGTCCGAGAATGACTTCAGGATCAAGGAGCCGTCCACCATCGAGTCCAGGCCACGGAGCCGTGGTTGCTCCTGTATGAATATCAGCTGGGACTTGTTCCTTCTGGCCAGATCCCTGTGGAGGGTCTCCACCAGGTCGCCAACGTCGACACGGTGACGTTCGGCGAGCTTGTCGATGCGGTCGAACACTATTATGGTGGGCAGGGGTAAACGGTCATCCACCCTGGCATAGATGTTGAAGATCTCCTGGGCCGCGGGGGACCGCTTGAGCAACCGACGCACGTCGGTGATGTCGAAGTTCTCATTGTCGTTGGAGTCAAGGAAGGACTTCATCAGTTTCTTGTCGCCCAGGAACTTCCTGTCCTTCTCCTCCTTCTCCAGGAGCCAGGGGTACTGGATGAACCGTTTGTGGTCCATCGACCTGGAGGGGACGTACAGCAGCTCGTCCACCTCGGCGATCTCCTCCACGATCTGGAGGGCTATGGTGGTCTTTCCGGTCTTCTTCTGGCCCCGGACGAGCAGGGAATGACCTCCGGGGCTTGTGAAGAAGGTGTAGATGTCCTGGGGGATGAGTATCTCCTCGGGGCTCAGCAGTGCCAGCTCCTCTTGGATCCTCTCGATCTCCTCCACATCTCCCTCAGGTAGCTTCTCCAGCTCCCGTAGTCTTCGTTGATATGCAGTGTACTTGAGGGTCCTCTTCTTCATCTCATCAGGCATTTGGAGACCCTCGGCCTTGAGGCGGTCATCCACCTTCTTGGCCTTCTTCTTTTTCTTCTTCTTCTTGGAGGCCTCCTCGACCTCGGCCTCCTCCTCATCAATGGCGCGCCGCTTGTCATCCAGTAGTCCGATGGTGGATTCCATCTCGTCCTTGGTCCGCTGGAGCTCCATGGTGACCTTTGCCAGTTCATCCATACGGTTCTGGATGTCCTTCTGAAGGGTGTCAGCTTCCTCTGGGGAGCTGACCTGCTTCAACCGGTCCTCCATCTTCCCCTCCGGGACCGAGAGCTGCTCTATGGCGACCTGCAGATCCTCCTGGGATGCCGCGATGCCATCGCGCCCAACGGCGACGGCGAGCTCTGGGTCCATCTGGGACTCGGTCTCCATCCGCTCCACCCTCAGGCGGTGCTTCTCGGCACGGAGCTCCTCCAGCTCCTTGTCCGCCTCCCTGAGGGCCTCCACGTCCGAGGCGGTGGCGCCTGCGGCACCGT
>JAUVEQ010000263.1 GCA_030594725.1 Methanobacteriota archaeon | reverse complement strand
ATGACAAACTACATGTGGCCCCGGTGGACAGCATCAGACCGCGCCGCAGCTTCAATCCCTACGAGAAGACCTACATCGACATCACTCTGGAGGTCAAGAACTTCGGCAACGGCGGGGACAACATAACCATGAGCGGGTACTCCCCCGATCCCAGGATCACCGTTGAGATCACCCCCGAGTTCACGCTGCTCTTCCGTGACCAGATCAAGTTCGTGAAGGTCCACATCGAGGTGCCGGAGGACCTTCTTCCCGGAGTGTACAGCCTGTTCGCCAATGTCTCGTCCCAGGACCTCACATTCACCCAACGCGTTGTGTTCCTCGACTTCGAGATAGAGAACTACGACGCCCGCGTTCCCGAGATCCCCACCTACATCGATCAAGATGGAAAGGAAGTGGTCCGGTCTGAGATCAATGTGCTGCCCAAGACCAACCTGAGCTTCAAGCTGAAGATCGAGAACAACGGCACCAGGCCCCTGTCCACCGTGACCGTACGGGTCTTCGACAACTACTACGAGAACAACGTGCTGGTCTCCTGGAACTTCTTCAACTTCACCACCCCACCCATCGCCGTGGGGGACAGGTACATCGTGGGTGAGAGGCCGTTCTCCCCAACGAACCCCCCACTTAACTGGAGGGCCAACCGAAGTGGCGACCACAACCTCGTGTTCAAGATATTCTACGAGGACCAGGCACAGGTGACGAATGACATCTCTGATGTCAACGTGACCGTGGAGATGGCGCACACCGGTCCCAATGGCATCACCGAGAACGCCTACCTGTTGGGGACCATCATCGCCGCTGGGATCGCCGTTGTGATCGTGGCTGGTTACGTGTTCGCCCTCAGGCGCAAGCCCCGGGTGGACGCCGACCTCTACGGCTCCATCTATGGCGGTGATTTCGGGGACGCCGGAACAGAGACCCTAGCCGAGGAGGAGACGAAGGAATAGGACCTTCACCTCGACCCAGAGGTTCTCCTAGCCCTTCCGCCTCATCATGGTCGCCGCCATGCCGACGAGCATCGCCAGCAGCACGAGGACCCCTCTTCACCAAGGTCCCCAAGGGGGACGAGACCCTGATCCAGTAGCTTGCCAAGTACACCTCATCTGACGATTGTCTGACGATTGTCTGACGATTCCTTAAGCCAGCTCATAGTACGTCGCTTTCCCTTTTCTTCTTCTCCTTACCAGTCCTCTTTCTATGAGCGGCTTGAGGTAGCGGTTCGCAGTATCCCGGGTAACGCCGAACATCCCCTGTATCTCTGCGATGGTGAGGCGGGGGTTCGTCTGAAGATGTTTTTTTCATCTTTATTTGTCTGTTACACGTCTCCAAACAAGGATTCACGAACCCTTTGGAAGGCAATGACAATAACTGCGATGGCCCTCGCATCATAGACGATTGCACCGAAACCATTTAATACAACTCTAGTAATATAGCAAATGCTGAAAACATGAATTTCATTGAAATTAGTATTAAGACAGAACCGGAGATAATTGCCTACCTGGCCAGCGAGTTACCAGCTCTCATCGATGGCCTCAAGGTAATCGATGTCGAGGCTCACCCCAACGTCACAGATAACAAAGGCCCAGATATCATCGCAAAGGTCAAGATCGGCAGGGCCACGCGAACACTGATAATCGAAGTGAAATCGAAGGGCGAACCACGCTTCGCAAAGATGGCGATCTCCCAGCTCAAGGGTATTCAAAAGGTCTTTCCCAATAGTTATCCAGTCTTTGCGGCGCCTTACATCAGTAAGAGCAGCAGAGAGATATGCAAACAAGAGGGAGTGGGATACATCGACCTTGTTGGGAACGTGTACCTTCGTTTTTCCTCGGTCCTGATAGATGTGGTCTCTCCTGAATCCTGGCCTGTGGAACGGCGAAAGGCCAGAAAGATCTTCACACCAAAGGGCACCCGTGTCATTAGGGACCTTCTTATGAACCATAAGCAACCAGCTAGGATCACCGACCTTGCCAATAGGTGCAATATGTCACCCGGTGGTGTACACTGGACCGTCGAACTTCTAGAGGACAAGGCCTATGTGGAGAGGGACCCCGAGAAGCGTGTCGTGCTGACCAGACCCGGCGAACTCCTGGACGCTTGGGCGGAGGCCTGGAGCATTGAGAAGAACCACCCCAGGGTCTTCTTCTCCCTTGAGCCAACGCCGGAATCCCTGATGAGATCGATAGCCAACGCAGCTCTGGGGACTGCAACAGACTACGCCTTCACACTCCTGTCTGGAGCTTCCAAGGTGGCTCCATATGTGAGATTCAATGACGTCTGGGTCTACATAGGTGAGGAGGAGAAGGGATGGGGGGAGACCCTCGACCTCCAACCGGTGGACAGCGGGGGTAATGTAGTATTTCTCAAACCCTATGATGAGGGGGTCATGATGAGCCTTCAGGAGGTGGACGGGATGAAGGTAGTGAGCAACATCCAGCTGTACGTCGACCTCTACAACTACCCAGGACGTGGCCGGGAACAGGCCGAGTTCCTCAGGGAGAAAGTGCTGGAGTTCTAAGGAGGATATGCACGTGGAAAGGGTATCTGAAGATTACGCCCGTCCCCTTGTCGAGGCCTCCTGGTCCGCCCTTCTTGAGCTGGCCTATTGCTTGGGATCCTATAGGCATGCGCTGGTATTGGTGGGAGGATGGGTACCCTACATTCTCCTTAAGGACCACGGTCGGTCAGACGTACTGTTCGAACATGTGGGCTCCATCGACATAGACCTTGTAGTGGACCCGGACCAGGTCGATGAGAGGGAGTATGCGACGATCGAACAGATCATCACCGACCGAGGATGGGCACGTAAGGTCGGACGTCCCTTCAGCTTCATCCGGCCGGTCAGATCCCCAGTCGATGGCGAAGTCAAGGACATCAAGGTGGACTTTCTAACGACGCGACCCGAGGAGCTTATCGGGAGGGATCGGGTCCAGGAGGTCCAAGTTGATCTACAGGCCTTCACCTTCACCTCCGCTCCCATCGCCCTCTCCCATAGCATGGAGGTGACTCTCGATGGTCAGCTTCCTGACGGTGGTGACCTGAGGACGAAGATACAGATGGCTGATGTGGTGGGATGCATCGGGATGAAGGGCTTTGCCCTCGAGGGTCGCTACAAGGAGAAGGACGCCTATGATATCTACTCGGTCGTCGATCATTTCGGCGACGGCCCAAGGGAGGTGGCGGAGCTGGTAAGACCCTATGCGGAGGATCCCCTCATGGCCGAAGCCCTGGGATTCATCGACGATAAGTTCTCAAGTCCAAGTGCCGTCGGGCCCAAGTTCGTGGCGGACTTCTACACCACCGAGTTCGGCGAGGCTCGGCAACGGCGGGTCCAACGAGCCTACCAGGTCGTCCGTAGGTTCCTACAGGATGCCCGAGGTGGAGGCGAGCCCTAGCGGTCCTCCGATCAATAGTATCTGGGACGGGCCACGCGCCCCGTCCGCCTAGCGTTTTGCGGCGCGCAGGACACGGTCACCCATGTCGGGACGGGTCACACGTCCCGCCCCCCTCCCGTCATCGGTTCGGCCCGACAGGGCCATCTGACGCGAGCCCTGTCGGTCCATCACCTTGCCGTCGTGGGCCCCGGGGGGCTGGCCGGAATTAGAATCATTGCAGCTGAACAGCTAGACCACCACGATACCTGGACCTGATCTGCAAGATAAGCGGCTCCGGGGGGGAGAAGAAGGGCAGACGGTACGAACTCAAATAACGGACATTTATCGGACATATCAGCCATCCAACGAGAAGGCTTCGAATCAGTGTCACTTGATAAATTAATGGGAATATGGTACAGAGACAAGAATCCACTGGCTCGCCCAAGTAGAAATACAATGACGGAGAACGTTGGGACAGGACCCCCGTCCCTGGTCGCTTCACCCCAGGACAGGGTAAATGAGTTATTGAAATTCCAACCCCGATATGAAAAAGGAAATATATTTAACGACCAAATCATTACTTTAGAATGGATAAAAATGAAAACACTGATCATCTGTATTTCAATACATCATGGTAATACAAAGAAGATAGCAAGAACAATGGCTGAAGTTCTTGATGCAGATGTGTTAGAGCCTGCGAACATAGATGTTGGTAGTCTTGATGAATATGAGCTAATTGGTTTTGGTTCTGGGATCTATGGGTGGAAACACCACAAGAGTCTAACGAGCCTTATCGATAGACTAGCTCACACAGATAACAAGGCCTTTATCTTTTCAACAAGAGGGAATCTCATCCGGCTCGTGCCATTGGAGAACTATCATAAGGATGTGAGAAGCAGATTGCTTGAGAAAGGGTTCGAGATCATGGGCGAATTCTCATGTCTAGGTCTTGATACAAGTGGACCGTTAAGGTTCGTTGGTGGGAAGAACAAGGCACATCCCGATGAAGAGGACCTGGATAAAGCAAGAGAGTTTGCAGTAGGGCTACTGAATGGGTCCAAATTCACCGAGATCCAGGGTAGTTAGGAATATGAAGATTATCTCGATGGGCCCATTGAAATGGTCAGTGGATATCCTCACGATTAGTGAGCGTCCTTGACGGAAGTAGAGCTCTAACAATTATGGATCTCGACCAAACTCGATCCATCCGCTCTTTGGTTACCCTT
>JAUVEQ010000280.1 GCA_030594725.1 Methanobacteriota archaeon | reverse complement strand
ACACTGGGCCAGGTACTTGCCGTCGGGACTCCAATCGACCCTGTTGTAGTGGATGTTGTCCGCCCAGCTGGCCGTGATGACCGGGTCCATCGACAGGACCTCCGCGGGCGTGTACGTCCGGTTAGAACCGCCTCCGGTGAGGGACTGGAGGGCGGGGTGGCCGCCATCGTCCGTGGGACCCGTGGGAGCGGGTGCGGTCATTTGCAGGGCACCCACGCCCAACATCGACACTATCAGGAACACTGCTATCGCGTGACAAGAAATCCTCATACCAACACCTCCAGGACCGGCCCTAGCCTTCAACTAGCCTCTAATAATCTATTCGAGGTATATAATCCTCGCGGTCCCAATCGACACTGTTGCCCCGCACCCCGCAACCCGTGTTGTCGCGCACGCCAGTATCGATCCCAGGCCCCCTCCCCTATCCTGGCAACGAGGTCGCACGCATGTGCGACCGAGGCAGCAGCAATTCATGCCCCGGCGACCTCGGCGGGCACCCCCATGGGGCCCCGGGAACCACCTGGCCCCCTTAGCCTCGCCACCACATCCCTGTCCGGGACGCGACGTGCTCCCGGGCCGGGGTGGCACGGGGGGGCAATTATCCATTGCCCCGTACCACACAACCTGTTCTGTCCGGTAACGGACAACTAGGGCCAGATATCCCAACTTACACCCCCTCTCGGACATTGTCGCGTACTCCATCATTCCCCATGCGAACACCCTTTGGATGAGCACATCCACTCACCCCTCCTGATCCTTCCTTTAAATACTCTGGTGGCATCCTCTATGTGTTGGATGTGATTGGGATGCATAGCAGAACAATAGATGAAGTGATGCCGCAAGGACCGATGCCAGAAAGTATTTATCGTCCCCCGCTTCATGGTCAGGACGTAATGACCGAAGAGCTCCCCCCTCAGGAAGGCAACGCCGTTCCGGCTGTCCCTGCCACAGATCTCGATGACCGCGACCTGGAGGCTATGATAGCCCTGATGATACCCGTGCTCAAGGAGTACGGTGTCATGAAGGCTGGTGTCTACGGCTCCCGCGTCAGGGGCGATGCCAGGGAGGACAGCGACCTGGATATGGTGGTGGAGCTTCCCGAGGGGGCCAGCCTCCTTGACCTGGCGGGTATCAAGGTCGACCTGGAGGAACTCCTCGGGCTCACGGTCGATGTGACGACATACAATGGCCTCCATCCTCGCTTGCGTGATAGGATATTGAGCGAGGAGAGGCGGATCCTATGAGCAAGGACATCTCGTTCTTCATCTCCCATATGCTCGAATCCATCGATCACGTTGAGGAGTTCATCTCCGGCGTGGACAAGGATCAGTTCATGGGGAATGTGGAGAAGCAAGCAGCCGTCGTCAGGATGATCATCGTAGTCGGTGAGGCGTCGAAATCCGTCCCTGAGGATATTAGAGAGCGGTATCCGGATGTCCCCTGGAAACGGATCGCTAGCATGCGGGACATCCTAGTCCATGGTTACTTCAAGGTCGACCTTGACGTGGTATGGACCGTGGCGACGGAGGAGCTTGGCCCGTTGAAGCAACGGCTGGCAGAAATCCGATCCGACCTGACGATGGACTAGGGACCGTCTGAGATCCGTTACAACATCGACCATGGTCAATGTCTTGATATCAACTAGGCCCGTACCCCACAACCGGTCTTGTATCGTACGTTGTGAGGTGCCCAATCTGTCGTTCCCTCACACTTATATAGCTAGATATCGAATATTACATTATAACGGAGGTGAACGATTTGGAGATGCCCATTGAATTGTATCAGGCCCTCTATACACAGTACAATCAGGCGGGTGTGGCCTCCGATCTGTTGTCTCGAGGTAACCAAGAGACACCTGATGGTGAGATGGGATTGAGGTTGAAGGGTAGAGCGATCGACATCGTCCAGGTCTATTTGCCGACGCCAGTCGATGTCCCTCCCGAGGTTGAACGTATGCTCGCTGATGCCGTTGAGTATCTGCCCAGGGGAAGAGAGAGAAGGGGGGCATCAGAACTTGAGGAATTCATGTTCAAGTTCTTTCTCAAGGGCAACCTCACGAGGAGCCCTGCCGAGATAGATACGAAACTGACAGGTAAAAAGAAGGGTTTCGTATCAAGGAAACTCATCGATGTGACCTGGTCCGGTGGTCTATCGAACGATCTCGCCCCGAACAGGGCCCTGAAGGACCAGCTCTTGACGAACGGGATCGACAATCTCACAATAGAGGCCATACCCAGGGCCTACTGCGTGAAGATCGCCCACATCCACGAGGCCCGCTACAGGCGACGGGGAGATAAGATCACTTATGAGGAACTTCCCTCCTTGCAGAAGTTCAACACCATCGAGATGATAGCTCAGCTTATCAGATCCAGTTGCATGGGATGAGTGAGGCCTCGGCAAGATCGTCGGGAATATTGATCGCAAATCTTGTATCACTGAAATATCAATTGAAACGATGGCTAACTTGCCCCGCACCCCACAACCTGTCTTGTCACGTACTTTATGAAGTGGCCATCATCCTCCAAGCTCCGGGTTGCATCGAACAACCAACCGTGAACCACGGTTCATGGATCGGGGTTCACGTTCTTGCCGTTGCTCGGCCTGAAGCTATATCAGATGTTCCGTTGCCTTCTCGATATGCTCCCGCGCCATCACGACGAGGTCCTTGGGCGTCAGGACCTCCACCTCGTCGGACTCGATGCGACGGCGGCAGACGAACACCTTCCTGCACTTCAGTCCCTTGACCTTCTCCAGGAAGTTGTCGACGTCCGCCCTGCTCGCCCTCCCCCACTTCACCTCGCCCACCAGGGCAGGCTTCCTCCTCACGGTTACGAGGATGTCGATCTCCCTGTCCGAGGTCTTGATGAGCTCCTTCCTTCCGCCCACGACCTCCACGAGCAGGTCGGCGATGAGGGATTCGATACCGGACCTGTGCACGTTCTCTGCAGTGGGCCTGATGCCATCGAACGGTACGCTGCCGTCCGAGATGGTGTAGCGCGAATCCAGGTAGTAGAAGAGGGTCATCGGGAAGGACGGTATCGAGTAGATGTACTTCCTCTTCCCATACACCTTCGTCCTCTCGAGCATGCCCATCTCAACCATGTTGTTCATGTAGGGGATCACGTTGGATGAGGCTCCCGTCCTCGTGATCCCCCGGTCGTGCATCTTCTTCGCGACCTTCTTGGGGTCCCCGTCGCCTGAGCCTATTATCGCCAGGATGGCGGAGTAGGTCCTGGTGAGCTCCCGCTCGTCGGCCGAGAATATCTCGCCCACCAGTCCGGGCACCAGGTGCGGGAGCATCTCGACCAGGTGCTTCAGCGGGTCCTTCTCCTCGAAGAAGGTCACGGTCCAGGGGTCCCTGAGGATGGGGGCGTGCTCGACCGCCTTCGTCGGACCGTACATGGAGGACAGGTCCACCAGCAGGTCGCTGGGCGAGACGGGACCGATCTTGAAGGGCCGGAGGAGTGCCAGGAGGGGCGAGTTCCGGCCCATTATCTCATGCGAGACCCTCATGCTCGAGCCCGATAGGATGAGCCTTCCCGAGGGATGGGACCTGGCGATGTCCTCCAGGACCCACATTGGAAGCCTCTGGAACTCGTCGATGACGACCGTGTTGCCCTCCTTCAGGAGGCGGTTGACGATCCGGGGGACATCGCCGACCGCGCCCAGGTGGTCCAGGTCCATACCCCTGATCCAGATGCTGCCGTCCAGGCGCACGGCCATGTAGACGTCGTGGGACACGTAGTTCTCGAGGATGTACGTCTTCCCGACCTTCCTCCGGCCGTAGACGAGCGCCCATCCCGGGAGCATGTCTATGGATCCTGACACAGTCCTCCTCAGTTGAATGTTAACCACGGTTAATTAATGGTGGTTAATATATTAATATGCTTCGGTCGGGTTAGCGAAAGTGCGAACGGAATGGTCCTGGCTCTCCTTGTGGCGTACTCGGCAACCATTATTGTCGAGCACCCTACGGTCGATCCCAGGCCCCTTCCCCCATCCTGGCACGGGAGGTGCGCGCATGCGCACCGACCGCGCAGCAGCAACTCATGCCCCGACGGCAGCAGCAGGCACCCCCACGGGGCCCCGGGAACCACCTTCGCCCCCTTGGCCGGACCACCACATCCCTGTCCGGGGCGGGACGGGCTCCTGCGCCGGGGTGGCACGGGGGGCGACGTGCCATGTCGTCATGGGCGTTGCGAACGGGAATTCTCTAGGAAATGAACTGGCTCACCTTGCCCCGCACCCATCAACAGATCCTGTACCGCACGAGAGATCCTGAACGTTCAAGGTCGTGCCGGTCCCAAGGCATCCCGAAGGCCGGC
>JAUVEQ010000334.1 GCA_030594725.1 Methanobacteriota archaeon | reverse complement strand
GTTCTCGCCAATGAGGCAAATCTTGTACTTCCTCTGTTCGAGTTCGGTCATAGGGACCCACCAAAACCACGACACCCTCGTGGTGACTTTGGATTACTAAGGAGCTTAAAATACCTTTGCTTGCCAGTACTGTTATTGAGGATTGAGTGGTACGCTGGCCCAATGGAGCCCTCATCGGCCAGTCATCCGAGGAAGAGCTCCGCGCCCATCCCATTCAAACGCTCGTGGGCCTTGATCACCAGGGGGATGCCATTTACGTAGCCAGCAGTGTCGTGAGCATCCGACGCAACATAGAATCTGGCCCCCTCGCGTGCGAGGACCTGGACCATGTCCCACGACGGGCTGGGGTCCGGATGGGACCCGTCCACCATCCCCAGGAGATTGACCTCGATGGCCATCCCTCTGCCGATGGCGTCACGGCAGAGGTCCAGGATCTCCTCCTGCCCCCTGCGCTGGACATCGGGCTCGACCTCGAAGATGCCCCTGTGACCGCGGAAGACCACATCGGCGTGGGGCATGCAGTCCGCCAACCCCGAGGCCAGCATCGCCCTCTCGCCCCGGATGTACTCGTCCATGATCTCCTCGAAGGTCCGCTTCCCGACAAGCTGGCGCAGGTGGACATGCCAGGTGACCGCGAAGTCGCTGTAGACGAAGTGGGCGGAGCCCAGGACCCGGTCCAGGTCCCTTCGGTGGCGGTCAAGCCACTCGCGGGTGAGCTCCATGAGGTCCGGTCGGTCCGGGTAGAACTCCAATTCCACTCCCAGGGTGGTCTCCGGGTACCGGGCCTTGACCTCGTCGAACTCCTCGAGATAGGTCCCGATGTTCTCCTCCCGGAAGCACAGGTCCTCCTCCTCGAAATGCCTGGCATCCAGGTGGTCCGCGAAGCCGACGGCGATGCCAGCCTCGTGGCCCAACCTTGCCAGGTTCTCGAAGGTGGACCCCGGGTCGCGGCAATCGTGGGAGTGGTTGGTGTGGACATGCAGGTCTCGGTATGGTAGAGGCACGGCTGCGGGAACGCCTCGCCCATCGATAAATCCTGCGCCAACGATGGATATAACAATCACCTACTCGATAGACCCGTCCAATGGTCGAGGCTGCTGGGAAGGACGAAGAAGAGGAGACCGAAGAGTTCGATCTCGGGGAGGAGATCGATGAGCTAGTTGACACGAGCCTACGGCTCAGCAGGCTGGAGAAGGCCGCCCTGTTCCTGCTCATCGGGGCTCCGATCGCGATAATCGCCAAGATGGCAGGTGGCTCCTCTTGGGTCATCTTCATAGGCGCCGTGGCCGCCATAATGCCACTGGCCCTGCTCATGGGCCGAGCGACCGAGGAGCTCGCCATCAGGTCCGGGCCCGGCCTCTCGGCCTTCCTGCTTGCCACCTTCGGGAACGCCACCGAGCTGATCATCGCGATAGTGGCGATCAACAGGGGTCACATCGACCTTGCTAGAGCCTCACTGGTCGGATCGATCATAATCAACGTGCTCCTGGTCCTGGGTCTGAGCTTCATGGCCGGCGGCTACAAGTTCCCCGTGATGAACTACAGCCGCATAACAGCATCCGCGACCATCTCCATGCTGACGGTATCGGTGGTCGCGGTGATGCTGCCCTCCCTCTACTTCTACGCTACCTACGGTTTCGAGGAGATCGGCGATTTCCCCGATGAGATAGTCACAATGAGCCTGTTCGTGGCCGCGGTCCTGATAGGCGTGTACCTGCTGTACATGCTCTTCTCGATGCGGACCCACAAGCGTTACTTCAACGGTCAAGAGGGCGTGCCCATCGAACGAACGCGGAAGCCTGAGCCCGACCTGGCCACCTGGCCCGCCCGGACGGCGGTCCTGATGCTGGCAGTCACCATGGTCTGCGTGGTCGGGATCGCGGAGCTGATGATAGGAGAGATCGAGCACATCATGGAGGGCGCGGGCGTGTCGGAGTTCTTCATGGGCGTCGTCATCATCGCCCTGGTCGGCAACGCGGCCGAGCACTCATCGGCCATCCTCATGGCATGGCGGGGGCGGATCGAGCTGTCCGTCCAGATCGCCCTGGGAAGCTCGGTTCAGATCGCCCTCCTCGTCATTCCTGTCATTGTGATCATCAGTTTCGCCATCGGCAACTTCATGGCCATGGTGTTCACACCCCTCGGGCTCATCGCCATGATCGCCACACTGGCCATCGCGATCGTCATCGTCCTGGATGGCCAGGCGACCTGGTTCGATGGTGTGATGCTCGTAGCGATATTCTTTCTGCTGGCCGGTATCGCCTTCATGCTGTGAGACCGCTCACTCGACGGCCATTATCCTGCGGACCTTGTCCACCAGCTCTGCCGGCTCGTGACCCAGCACCCTCATCACGGGTTCCAGGCATTGACCACCCGCGTCCTCGATGACGTCGGGCACAGCCCCCGTCACGCGGATGGCCTCCAATGTTCCCCACTCGATGTCCTTGGGCGCGTCAGCGGGCTCCATGCTCCGTTCGAAGGATGCGACGACGAGCCCGGCCTCCCGGGCACGCCTGAGATGGTCCGGGCTGCGCTTGATGTTCACGGCCGCCCGCATGGACTCGTCCACGGTCATCACGGCCAGCACCACCTTGGCCATGTACTTGGAGGCTCCGAAGTTCACATGACCCATGGCCTGGGCGTGCTTGCACACGCGGTGGATGCGTCCCGTCAGGGCCGCCACCTCGTCTGCCACCGTCGCTTGGGGCAGGGCGAACACGATGTTGGTCCCGATCTCGGGAAGCCAATCATCGGTGAGCATCAGCTCCAGCTGCCGGGCGCCCAGCCTCACATGGCGGGCCACCTCCCACCGGAGTGCCGCCATCTTGACGGGGGCCATGTGGTCCAGGTAGAGGACGCCTCCCCCGACGGAGTAGGCGGAGGCCATCATCGTGTGCTGGACCCGCTCGGCCCGGGCGACGGCCTTGTCGAGGGGCTCTCCCCTTGCCAGGTACCCCGTTATCATGGCGGACAGGGTGCAACCGGTACCGTGGAACGAACCCGGTAACCTGGTGTGCCGGAACTCCTCGAACACCCCTTGACCTTTGCAGAGCACGTCCACGACATCCAGCGTCCCCTCCAGGTGTCCGCCCTTGAGGAGGACCGCTCCCGCACCCATCTGCCTGATGTCCTCGGCCGCCTTCTTCATCTCCTTCGAGGTGGCGATGCGTCTCCCCCGGAGGATCTCCGAGGCCTCCACCACGTTCGGGGTGATCAAGGATGCCCTGGGAAGGAGGTCCGCGACGATGGCGTCAAGCAGCCCCCTCTCGGAGAGGGCGTCACCGGAGCCTGCAACGATAACAGGGTCCACCACCACGTCGATGTTGTGATGCGCCAGCCGTCCGGCCACCCCTCGGACCGTCCGGGGGTCGTACAGCAGGCCTGTCTTGGCCCACCGAGGTCCCATGTCCTGGGCCACGGCGTCTATCTGGGCCTCGATGTCGGAGACGGCCAGGGGATACAGGCCGCGGACGCCCCTCGAGTTCTGTGCCGTGACGGCAGTGACAACTGACGCGCCGTGGGCCCCCACCACCGCGAAGGCCTTCAGATCGGCCTGGATGCCCGCCCCGCCCGAGCTGTCAGAGCCCGCAACGGTCAATGCCACCGGTGCCCCTTGCCTCATGGCGTGGTGATTGGCGGGCGCGGTCAAAAAGATGCCGACCGGCACATTCACCCACCCTACCCCCCTCTCCTCACGGGGTCCCCCTCCCGTTCTGGTATATAACCAACGGAAG
>JAUVEQ010000018.1 GCA_030594725.1 Methanobacteriota archaeon | reverse complement strand
GAACACGGCGATCCAGAGGCCATACTTCCTGTTGAAGGCATAGAAGGCATAACCACGGAAGAAGAACTCCTCCGATATTGGGGCTATTATGCATCCGGAGATCAGCCAGACCAGATACCCTGCCAGGTCCCCCTCCATGGGACCGAGGATGCCCTCATCCCCGGGTGCGAATCCCAGGGCGGTCTGTCCCAGCTCGATGGCGTAGGCGATCGTGAAGAGCACCACGCCCAGGACGACGCCCGCGATGGTCAGCCTCATCATGTCGGAACTATCCGAAAGCTGCTTCTTCGTAAGCCCCATCTCCGACAGGGGTATGACACGCCGGCGGACGACCTGGTGCCACACCATCCATATCAGGATGCCGTCCTGGATGATGAGGGTGAACAGGACGAAATAGGCATTGAAGACATCCGTCAAGGCTTCCTCGTCAGCAAGGTCGATCTCGCCGATGATCGGGAGTATCAAGAGCCAGAGGATGAGTCCCGAGAGCATCATCGCGTCGAAGATGAGCAGTATCGTGTTGGTCCATTCCAGGTAGTCCCGCTTCTGGAACAGCTTCTCTCCGACCTTCTTCCACTCCGGTCCGGGCTCCTTCGGGTGGGTGGGAAACCCGTAGGGACCAGCCTGGGGGTATCCCCCTTGATACAGGGGTTCCCTTGGAGGAGGGTATGCGTATTGGGAGTAGGCAGGCGGGGGAGTCATATGGTACTGACCCTGTTGAGTGTAGGGGGTGGTATAGGGTTGCCCATATTGTGATGGGGGGGCTCCCTGTTCTGGTTGGGTGGGATATTGCTGTTGATACTGGGGCGGGTGTTGGGCGTACGGCGGAGGCCCTCGGGCGGGGTACTGGGGTTGCTGAGGATACTGGGGAGGTGGAGGATACTGGGGTTGCTGGGGATACTGGGGTTGCTGGGGATACTGAGGTTGCTGGGGATACTGGGGTTGCTGAGGATACTGGGGATACGTAGGAGGGGAGTGCGCCTGTTGAGGAGGAGGAGGAGGCGAGGGAGGTGGCGAGGGAGGTGGCGGTTGTGGCATCACCGGGTACGCGGGATAGTAGGGAGGTTGCTGGTATTGGGGGGCATACTGTTGCAGGGGCATGGTCGGGATGGCCTGGGTCGAGTCGGTCTCAGTTGGGGATCCCGGGGGTGCGGCCCGGGGTGCGGTCGGGGGTGCGGTCGGGGGTGCGGTCATCTCCGGTGGGAGGGCCGGAGGCTGGGGGGGTGGCGGCACCTGTGGAGGTTGCTGGCCGTACTGGACCCCTGACGGTACCTGGGCGGCCTGTGGGGGACCCACGAACTCGTAGATGGGCTGATGGACTATCCCCTTCTCGATCCAGGCGTACTCGTAACCTGGAGGGGAGCGGTTGAGCTTGTCCCGGGCGAACATGTAGACGATGATGCCCAGGAAGGGGCTGAGAAGGAACAGCGCCATGTAGGCCGCTTCGTTCCCCCACATGTTGTCCACCTTGAAGTAGATCCAGAGGGAACCGAGTATCCTGGGGACCCCCAGGATGATCGACGCGGTCAGCATGAGGGGGTCCACCTGGAGGACGACACCCAGGCTGGCTAGGGCCGTCAACATCCCCATGGCTATGTACGGCGCCATTGGGATCACCAGGGCCACCACCACCAGCAGGAGTGTCACTATCCCCATGAACCGGCCGGCGGATCCCTTCCCCCTCTTCTTCCTGGTCCTGCCCATCGATCGGTTGAATGGTTGTCAATTACGGATAAAGGGTTCGCCTTAGGTCGCACCGTCCGGCACTGACGTCACTGGGCGACCATCACGTCCATGCCACGCTGGTAGTACATGTTCGCCTTCTCCTCGTCCCCGATGGCGAGGTAGGCGTCCCCCAGGGTCGTGCATGCGTTCGCGACCATCTGGTCGTTCCCGGTCTCCATGAAGAGGTCGAGGGCTCTATGGTAGTGCTCCAGAGCCCTATCCCAGTCCTCCTCAAGTCGGTCCACCTCTCCCAGCAGGTAGTACGCGTGGGAAAGCAGGCCCTGGTCCTCCCCAGGGGCCAGGTTGTCCAGGGCTTCCTCGAGGTAGTTGCCGGCCACCGACGCGTCCTCCATGTCCAGCATGATGGACGCCTGGCGGACGCAGGTGGTGGCCACGCCCTTCCTGTCCTCCACCAGGGTGAAGGATTCGTGGGCCCTCCCCAGCTCCTCTATTGCCTCCTCGGTCCGCTCCAGATCGGCAAGGACCTCGGCGATGGATAGGTGGCATTGGGCCGAACCCGATTCGTCGTCCACCTCCTCGAAGGCCGCTATGGCGCGTTGCTGTATCTCGATGGCCTCAGCATCCTGTCCCCTGCGCCTGTGGAGCAGCCCGATGCGGTGGAGGATGCGACCCTCCTCTCCCCTCTCGCCCTCGGCCACGGCCCGGTCCAGGACCCTCGTGTACATCGCGTAGGCCGCATCCACCTGGTCGAGCTGGGCAAGGGCGTCGGCCCGGAGCAGGTCCGCCTCGTCCAGGGCAGTGGGGGAAAGGGCCTCGCTGGCAGTGGCCGCCTCGAGGATGCCCAAAACGTCACGGAGGAGACCCGACTCAGCCAGTATCGGCCCCGACTCGCTGGCAAGGGTCGCGATCGCGGCCTCCGCCTCCCCCGCCCGCTCCAGGTGATAGGCCCGGTCCACCGTCGCCGTCGGGGTGCCCAAGCGTCCCCAGGCCTCTGCGGCCTCCCTGTGCCGGGTCTCCCTTTCCTCCACCGTCAACCGCGAGTAGAAGAACTCCCGCACCAGGTCGTGGAGTCGCACCTCGTCGTCGCCCACGTCCGCCACCAGACCTCTGTCGACGAGGCTGTCCAGGACCCCGGGCCCACCGCTGGAGGAGCTTGCCGCTGACATGGCGGCCTCGCGCGGGACGTTCGCCCTGTACACTGACAGGGCCGCGAGGGTCCCCCGCTCCTCCTCGGACAGGCCCTCGAACACCTCCTCCCGAACGAAGGCCATCACGTCCTTGAAGGGACCGGTCGCCAGGTCCTCGCGTTGCATCACCAGCTCCAGAGCGAGGGGATGACCCTTGGTCGTGGAGTAGATACGGTCGAAGTCGGCATCCGAGAGGGCCCGTCCCTCGAGCATGACCCGGGCCGAGGCCCGGTCAAGGCCCTCGAGGGGTTGCTCGCTGACGACCTTCTGGATCACCACGTACCTGCGGTCATAGAAGGTGGGAAGGTAGCGTGAGGCCAGGATGAATGTTGGTGACGGGCGTTCCTGGAGGATCTCCAGCAGCATCGAGAACAGGTCGACCACCGGATCCGAGGCCTTGTGGAAGTCATCGATGAATATCAGGCCCTTCAGGTCCTTGAGGTCCTGCTCGAGAGGATAGTACGCATCCCCGAGGTCAGGGGCCGGGCGGTCATCCAGGAGGGCCCGAAGCTGCCGCCGGCCGGCCTCGGCCAGGAAGTCCGCCAGCTGTCCGAGGACGCCGGGAAGGGTATCCCAGTGATGCAGCGTGATCCAAAGGACGTTGGTCTCCTTGCGCATGTCATCCAGGAGACGGACCGTTAGGGAGGTCTTGCCGATCCCCGCGATGCCGTGGACGACGATGAACCGAGACACGTCCACCATGCCGTTCAGGGCCTCCAGTTCCTCTTCACGACCGTAGAAGGCGCGCAACTTGGGAGCCCTGGCGGTGCTGTCCACCATCTCGATCTGCTCCTCCCACCTGGTCTGGGCGCGTTCGATGTCCAGGAGACCGTCGTCATCGATGCCCCTCAGCAGTTCCAGGTAGGGTACCTTGAAACCGACGTGCTCGGGCACGTCGGCGAAGGCCATCTCCTCGTCCTGGCCGCCCCTCCGGACCGTCACCCTTCGTACGCCCAGCTCCTCCCGGAGCTCCTGGGCCTTGGCGAAGCCCTGGGGGGTGAGGAAGTACACCTTCTTCTTGCGGAACTCACCCTTCACGCGGGTGGTCCGCTCGTCGACCAGGTCCTGCTCGTGTAGTTTCTTCATGGCCCGGGGTACGTTGCTCCAGGCGATCCACACCGCTTCACCTATCCCCTTTTGGGACATGGCCTTGGGGACCTCGTAATCGTCGGCGTAACGTATTAGGTTCTGAAGATGGAGCACTATCCGGTCCTCTACACGTAGCTCTTCCGCGCCCATCGACTGCTGGAATTGACTGGACATGATATAAAGTGAACGGATGGGCCCGAACCTTAATGGTCACGGCATCCCATACTCCCCGGGGACGAGAAATGAGGATCACCATCCTGGTCGACGACATCGTGCCCGATGACGTGACGCCAGTCCATGGGTTCTCGGCCCTGGTGGAAACGGATGGGGCTCGCCTGCTGTTCGACACCGGCCCCGACGGGGAAGTGCTCATGAAGGCCCTTGATCGTCACGGTATCGGGGTCCTGGACATGGACATGGTCATCGTCTCCCACTCCCACGACGACCACACGGGCGGTCTGTCCCGGCTCCTCTATCACAACCCACGCCTACTGGTCTCCGCGCCCGTGGGTGCATCCTCGGAGGTCGCCCGGAAGCTGCCCCGGGAGGCCGTGATAATGGGCGAGGACCGCCCGAGGGAGATCGCACCCGGGATCTCCACGACCGGCGACCTGGGGGGTTCGGTTCCCGAACAGGCACTGCTCCTGGAGACAAAGGACGGCGTGGTGGTACTGACCGGTTGTGGCCATCCGGGCTTGGCCATATTGTTGTCATCCGCCGGAGGGAGCGCGTCAATGGTCATCGGCGGCCTCCACAACCTTTCCGCCGACGACCTGCCCCACCCCAAGGTGGACGCGATCGTGGCATGCCATTGCACCCCCCGCAAGAGGTTGCTGTCCCACAGGTTCGACCAGGTCGTGCTGGGAGAGGTGGGATATCAGGTGGAGCTGGAGGAGCTCCCTGGGATCAGTCCGATGGACGGATCGTCAGATTGAACTCCTTCTTCACGTCGAGGATGGAGAGCATCGTGCATTCGCCCTGGGCGACCTTGAACGCCCTCTGCACCACCTGGTCCAGCTTGGACGGGGCCTGCACGACAACGTCGAAGGTGAAACGGTCGTAGACCTCCAGCTCCGCCACGAACCGGAACTCTCCCGTGACCTTCACGTCGACAGTGGTGACGATCACCCTCTTGAACTGGAGGTACCGGACAAAGTGGTTCACGAAGCAGGCCCCGACCGCGGCCAGCAACATCTCTCCCGGGGCGGGACCGTCGTCCGTGCCGTATCGCCAGTAGGGGCCGTCGACCACCACCTCGTGGCCCCTGACGGTGGTAAGTGTCCTGATGCCTCCGGTCCAGTGGGTGTCCACAGAGAATACGTTGGGCTCTTGGGGTTCCGGAGGTGTCATCGGCCCGAGAAGGCCATGGGCCTTATTTGACCGTTTCGAATGTCGGTCGGGGTGGGTCCTCTCAGCCCTTCCGGACATAGCTTACGTAGATGTCGCCATCTTCCTCAAGGCCCAGGAACTCGTTGCCAGTGCGATTGCACCAGGAGGGTATGTCCTCGATGACGCCCTCATCGTCCGCCCTGATCTCAAGGACGGTGCCCGGGGCGAGGTCCTTCATCCTCTTGGAAAGTTCGACTATCGGCACCGGGCACATCATCCCGACCGCGTCAAGGGTCTCGTCATGATCCATGTTACCACCATCCCGGTTGCGCCACAACCGGTCGATGGGCGAAAACGCTTTACCCCTCTTAAGCATTCCGCAACGTGGTCCAAGGACCTGATGGATGGTCACCATAAGGACCAGCGGATACGTTTATGTATGGTTTGTGCATTACCGCGCACAGTGAACCAATTCCCCGCAGGACCCCAGATGGCAGGAGGTGCGGAATCGTGCACGGACCTACTCCGGTGCATGTACAACCTCACCGATCTGGACATGCAGGTGCTGCAGCTCCTTCTCAAGGAAGGGCCCGCGAGGGCGGAGGACCTGGCGGACCGGCTGGGACGGGACCGCAGCACCGTCTACCGCAGCCTCCAGAAGATGGTCTCCTGCCAGGTCGTCTCGAAGGAGGCCAGGAGCCTGGAACGCGGTGGTTACTACCACATCTACACCTCGGTGCCCAGGGACCTGCTCAAGGACCGATTGTCCCACTGCATAGAGGAGTGGCACAGCCGGGTATCGTCCTTGCTCGAGAACTTCGACGAGGACCTTGACTCCATCTGAGGTGTCCAACATGACCGATGACGTTGTCGAAGGGATCGACCCCAGCGAGTGGTCGCCCAGGATCGCCGTGGTCGGGGGAGGTGTGTCAGGTTACGGCGCCGCGCACCGCCTCCACGCGGACCTGCCCAGGGCACGGATACACATCTACGACAGGAACGATTGGCACCACTACTCCGCTTGTGGCATGACCTTCGCGCTGGAGGGCTTGTATCCCATGGACGAGGTCGTGCTTCACACACCCGAGGAGTACGACCAGATGGGCATCGAGGTCCATGAGAAGGTGGAGGTAACGGGGATCGATCTCGGGGGACGCACCCTCGATGTCTCCCCCGGGAACACTGCCCGCTTCGATGTCCTTGTACTGGCGACTGGCCGCAACCCCTTCATCCCCCCGATCAAAGGCGTCGACCTTCCCGGGGTCCACACCTTATCCAACTACGGTGACGGGGAGATGCTGATGGCCGCGATGGAGGGTTCCCAGCGTGCCGTCGTCATCGGAGGCGGCGCCATCGGCCTCGAGACGGCCGTCGCCCTGAACGCTCGCGGGCTCGACGTCACCGTGGTCGAGATACTCCCCCACCTGTTGCCCCTGATGCTGGATGACGACCTTGCCAACGTCGTGCGCGAACATCTGGAAGGCCTTGGTATCAGGGTACTTACCGGAATGAGTGTCAGTCGATTGGACCCAGGTTCGGAAGGACACGTGGGGTCGGCCGAGGTCCTGGGGGAGTCCATCCCCTCCGACCTTGTCGTCATCTCAACGGGGATCCGTCCCGAGGCCTCGCTGGCGGAAGTGGCCGGCCTTGACAAGGGTGCGACCGGGGGCTTCGCCACCGACCCCTACATGCGCGTGTTGCGGGCCGGCGAACCCGTGGACCGCGTCTACGCGATCGGTGATTGCGCCGAGGTACATCACGCCATACTGGGAAGGAGGACGTTGAGCCCCCTGGCGTCAACCGCCTTCTACGGGGCAAGGACCATCGCCCGTCATCTGATGGACCCGACCCACGAGCAAAAGCCCGTGGTCTCGCCCGCCGTCATTGTCATCGGAGGTCTGCATGTTGGTGGTGTCGGCATCACCGAGGGTGGTGGTTCCCACTTCGGCCTGGAGACCTGGGGCGTGACCACCAGCGGCATGGACCGGAGCCGCTACTTCCCGGGAGTCGATCAGATACATCTTCGTCTGGTGGGAGACGCCGGGGGACGCATCGTTGGCGCCCAGGCCGTGGCCAGCAGGGGTGTTAACGAGCGCATGAACATGTTCGCCCTCGTCATCTCCGAGGACATCCCCGCCGAGCGGCTGGTGGAGGTGGAGAGGGCCTTCTCGCCCCCGGTCCAGCTGCTTGCCGACCCCCTGGTGGGTCTCCTGGACGAGTTCATCGAGGTCAGGGACGCGCTGCGAGACTAGTCCCTAGGTCCTGCGAAGGGTCCTCGATACGGTCGCGACGGCGATGAGCCCTACCACAGCAAAGACCACTCCCGGGCCGGGGCTCTCGTCCGCCTCCTTCTGCCTAGTGAGGGTCACATCGGTGGAACTTGTCAGCCCCACCCTGTCGGTGGCCTCCAGGTGGAACGTGTTCTGGCCCACTACCAGGTCCACCTGGATGTTGAAGGTCCCGTCGCTGTTGACGGTCACAGCTTCGCCGTCGATGGTGAGGGCGGACCCCTCTTCCACCCGTCCCCGTACCCTGTAGTTCTTCTCCTCGGTCTTGACCTCACCGATGGGGTCGTCCACCCTGATGTCCGGAGGTGTCGTGTCGAGGACGATCCGGTACGTGACCGGTGATGCCGCGTTCCCGGCCTCGTCCTGTACCGTGAAGGTGATGGTGTTCGTGCCCTCTTCCATTTCGATCTCGATCGTCAGCATTCCCTCGCCCTCGGCCTGGCCGAGACCGCCAGAAGCGACGATCCTCGATGGCTCCGAGACCTGGAAGGCGAACCCGATCTCGGGAACCCCAGTCCCTGTGTATGTTCCGTAGAGTGTCCCATCCACATCCACCGTGAGACCTTCGGGGAAGGTCGTCTCGTAGGTGTATTCGGGTGGTGTCAGGTCATGGAGGATGGTTATGGTGCTCCTCGCCACGTTCCCTGCCATGTCCACGACCTCGATCACGTACGAGTTCTCGCCCTCTTCGATATCGAGAGCGGCAGTGAATATTCCCGAGAGGAGTTCGATCGGTTCTCCGTTCAAGGTCACCTCGAGGAGGTTGTCCTCCATGACCTCTCCCTGGAGGTCCACCTTCCGCTCCGTTGTGAAGAACCTGTCCTCCTTGGGCGTCATTATCCTGATCACCGGAACGGTGACATCGACATTGAATCTCACCGAGGCCGAATATCTGTTCCCAGCCTCGTCCATCACTTTGATCCTGATGGTGTGCTCACCCACCATGTACTCAAGGTCGGCGGTGAAATCGCCCTCGGCGTCGATCAACTCCTCACCATCGATCCAACCCTTGACCCAAGCGCTCGTTCCTTTGTCGGTGACCACGCCTGAGACATGCACCGTGGTGGAGTTCAACCATGCTCTGGGCAATGGTGAGGTTATGCTTACCGCGGGTGGGTTGGGGTCCATCGACACCGTCATGGAAATCGTGGCGACGTGCCCTGCCCGATCAGTGGCGTTGATCGAGACCTGATGCAGACCCGCCCCCATGCACACGTACAGGCTGAAGTATCCCTCCCCGTCGGCCTCTGTCTCGTCCTCGCACTTGTATGGAGAGTCGGGAGGTGCGTCCACCTCCCACATGTGAACAATGGAATAGGGTTCCGTCCGGCCCGTCACCGTTATCCACGTCGTGTTCACCAGCACATCCAGGCCCTGGTCGATGTCGATCGTGGGCATCGATGTGTCAACAGTGAGGTCGGCGATGGAGATCGCCGTGGTGCCGCCAGTATCATCGGTCGCAAGGAGCTCGACCGTGTATGGGCCATCATCGACGGGATCGAATGTGACGGACCATAGGCCGTCCCCATCCACCGCCGCTTCGATCTCCTGACCTCCCTCTATCCTTGCCACAAGGGATGCCAGACCAGACCCGTTGTCAACGACCCTGCCCGAGACCGTTATATGAGGGGTGGCGAACCAATGACCGCCATCTGGCCATGTCCGGTCGATCGTGGGGGGGAGGTTGTCCACGATCTCCACATGCTGGGCGGAGAGATTGTAGATCGAGATGTTCGCGCCCATGAACCCTTCGTTGCCGACCCTGAAGATTGGTATTATCCATTGCCGCCCCAGGTCGTTGTACTTGGTCAGGGACCAGACCACCACCTCCAGGGCCTGGGGTTCGGCGAGGTCCAGACGTTCCAGCTCCACTCCGTCATCGCCCATCAGGATAAGATAACCCTCTGGGATGACGGGGCCGTCCCTCCAACGGCACGTGGTCACATTGACGACGGAGAATGCCACCACGGCCGCTTGGGGCCCCGGTGCGAAGGCTGCGCTCCTGTACGTATGCTCTGTCCTGCGTATCTCGATGCGTGCCATGCTCTCCACGTAGAAGCAGACACCGCACTCGGTCACGTTGGAATCCTCCACCAGGACGGTCGAGCCGAGGACGTGGATCCCTTGGGTACAAAGTATTACCGTAACATTGTCCAGGAACGGTCTGAACCCGTGGGCGGGTCCCCGAATGTTGATGCCCACATCGAACCCGCTGATGCCAAGGTCGGCGATCGTGAGGTCGATGGAGACCTCCAAGGGATCGATCACGTAGATGTTGATACCAGCCGTACCAGGACCCTCGAGCTCGCACCCGACGATGGAGACGCTTGCATTGTTCCCGGAGACGGAGATGCCCTGATCGCATCCTGCGAAGGAACTCCCGAGCACATCGAGGGATGCCCTGGCTGTGTTGAAGAAGCCCTGGAGCCCGTAGCTGAAGTCCTGAAACTCGCAATCCGCCACGTCAAGGCCCACATCGGCCGTTACGGCCTCGGTCCAGGACATCAGTATCCCGTAGGTGTCTCCCGTACCCATGGACCTGGCATTGAGGGTGCAGCCTTTCAGGGAGCTCTTCCTCGCGCCAGATGGATCCGGGAAGAACAGGGCGATGTAACCCAATTCCAGGAACTGGCAGTCGGTCGCCTCGAGGGTTCCCGTGACCCTGATGGCGGTGTGGTTCTTCGTGTCCTTGATCGTGGTCTGACGGAGCTCTGCCACACCCGAGATGAGCATGGCCTCGGTGACGTTGCTGACGTACAGGCCCTCCACGGTGCAGGTGGCCATGAAGACATTGCCAGCGAAGATGGCTCCGATGGAGGAGGGTGACCCCCTGATGGTCGAGTTGTCCGCGATGAGGTGGCCGCCCGACCTGACCTCGATCCGGTGGGAGCCGTCGCTGGTCCCGACTATCTCCAGCACCACCCTGCTCATGTGGAGCGTCATGCCTCCGAGGACGGTCACGTTCCCGTGGACCTCGTAGGTGTCGTCCGTCCACGATATGTCGCTGGTCACCACCACATCGTGGTCGATCACCGTTCTCGCCTCTGCGTCCGTCGAGGCGAGGATACCTGTGCACATGATGAGGACAAGGGCCCCTATGCAGAGGAACGTGTACTTTCTCAGGTCTCCCAATCTGCTACCCCCTGGGGGAACGAGGAAGCTAGTACATGTCGGGCCTTAAGGGTTTCGTCCGCAACGGGGCGGGACAACCAACTGGGACTGGATTGAACGGCTCAAGTATAATACTTATATACGGTCCTTCCATTGCAATATCGACCTCTCGCGCCAAGAGGTCACCGGATATGGTGGGAACGTACAATGGTCGAGGAATCGGCAGAACCAATAGAGGGGGATCACCAGGGATTTCGCATCAGGAAGGAGCACCTGCAGGTCTTCCTGCTCACGAGTGCCATCGTCCTAGTGGTCCTCCTGTTCACCAGCATGCAGATGGAGGCGAACGATGCGGATGATATCGACCCCATCGCCAGCGATGGGGGGGAGACACGGGCAAGCGAGGAGGACGACCCCTGCATCGGTTGCCACGAGGATGACATCATGCCCGGCATCACCGCGGACTGGAGGAAGTCCCGTCACGCCGAGGAGGAGGTCTCGTGCATCGATTGCCACGAGGGGGAGGAGTCCGACCCCGATACCGAGCTCCACAACGGATACTGGGTGTCCCCGGTGGTGTCGCCCCTCGACTGCGCCGAGTGCCATCCAGATGCGGTCGCTGAGAACGAGATGAGCCTCCATTCCCTGGGGGTCGATTACTACGCCCTGCTCTTCGACGGCAAGAAGCTCCCGTACCTGGAGAGCCAGATCGACGATGGCTACATCATGCGTGATGGCGTGGAAATGGACCATGCTGCCACCTTGAGAGGATGCCAGGCTTGTCACGGCACGGACATGACTGGGGAGACCGCCGACAACTGGACCGTATGGCCCAACAACGGCATCGGCAGGGTGAATCCCGACGGCAGCAAGGGCAGCTGCTCCGCCTGCCACTCGCGACACTCCTTCTCCCTGAAGGAGGCCCGAAGCCCCGAGACCTGTGGCCAGTGCCACATGGGACCGGACCATCCCCAGATAGAGATCTACACCGAGTCCAAGCATGGGAACATCTACGCCGCCGAGGGTGACACCTGGAACTGGGAAGAGGAGGACTGGAAGGCGGGCGAGGATTACCGCGCCCCGACCTGTGCTGGATGTCACATGTCCTCTGCGCCCGGGCTCGCTGCCACCCACGACGTGAGCTCCCGCCTCAGCTGGGAGCTGGAGCCTGCCATATCCAGGCACACGGACAACACGGCCAACAACCTCGGGGTCCCCATAAGCGACGGTAGCACGTGGCAGGAGAAACGGAACAGGATGAAGACCGTGTGCGAGCAATGCCACGGCGAGACCTGGGTGGACAACTACTACGAGCAGGCCGACCTGGCGGTCGAACTGTACAACCAGCAGTACACGGACGCCAAGGTGATCGTGGACGCCCTCTACGAGGACGAGCTGCTCACCCCCGAGGCCTTCGACGAGGTCATCGAGTTCAAGATCTACGAGATGTGGCACCACGAGGGACGACGTGCGAGGATGGGCGCCTTCATGATGGGCCCTGACTACACCCAGTGGCACGGGTTCTACGAGGTGTTCCAGGACCGGGTCGACATCGAGGAGATGAACCACACGATCCGCGCCGCAGCCGCCGCGGAGAACGGCCATGACGACGACGATGACAAGGACGACAACGAGGTGGAATGGATCGCCTGGACGATCCCACTCATATTCCTCCTGGGCTTTGTGATACTTGCAGTGGCGGTGACAAGGAAGTAGCGACGGGGACCTAGGCACCACCACCCTCCTCCAGAGGGATCGAATGCACTTCAGCCTTGGCCATCGAGGGAAGGAGTGGCGCCCCGGCCGGAATTTGAATCCGGGTCCCAGGCTCGACAGGCCTGGATGATAGGCCGCTACACTACCGGGGCGCGCGGCACGCGTCGGCCAATGTGACCAGACGCGCGGGTTTGGAATTGCAAATGACTATATCAACGTTTTGGCTTGGTCGCCAACATCACGACCGCCCGCAGCCGGTCCTCCATGAGATCGTCCCTGTGGACGCCCCAGAGGGTCCGGGCACCCGGGTCCATTGAAAGGTGCAGACCCCGCACCATCTCAAAGAGCGTCCGATCGTCGGGTTCATCCCTTCCCGCGTGGAACATGACAAGGGCACGGGAGCATGCGTTCGGACCGATGGGGGGGAAGATCGAGGCAATGGCCCCGTCGAGGGCCTTGACGTAGCCCCGACGTCTGTCGGATCCTCCCCGTCCCAGGTGGGCCGCACCCGCGCCGTTCAATGCCGTCCTCACCCACGGCATATCCTCCCGGGTCAACAATCTCCTCAAGAGCCTCACGGGCTCGAGCAGGCTCTCGTCCGCCAACGCGAATGCATCCAGCAGGCTCAGGTTCGAACTGCTCTCGAGCATCGTGTCATTGGGCACCACCATCGACAGGTCGGCGTGCTGGGCAAGGTTGGCCTGGCTCGCCATGGCGTTGTCCCGCCTGGTGGACCCCTCCACCGAGAAGGGAAGCGTGGAGAGGGATATGGCGAGGGAACCTCGTTTCCTGGCCATCTTCGCCATCACGGGTGCAACGCCACTTCCAGTACCGCCCCCCAGCCCCGCGAGGATGATCACGATGTCGGTCTCCGCCAGGACCGCATGGAGCTGGTCCCGGTTCTCGTGGCACGCCTGCTCTCCCACGGCGATGTCCATGTTGGTGCCGCGACCTCCTGTGATCTGGCGTCCGATGAGGATCTTCTTGTGCGCCCTGGTGGAGAGGAGGTGCTGGGCGTCGGTGTTCACCGCCACGTGGTTTCCCAGGGTCCAGCCCCGTTCCGATGCCCTCGCCAGTGTGTTGCATCCGGCACCACCACAGCCCACCACGGCCATCGATGGACGGTCCGGACTGTCCGCGCCCTGCCCCATCCTGTGGATCCCGTCATGGCTCATCCACCATCACCCTTCCTCGAGAGGATGTACCTTCTCCTGTACAGGCGCAGGAACTCCTCCTCGTCGATGTCCATGGCCATGAGGTCCTCGTCATCGGGATGGGCCAGGACCACCACGTCCCCGACCCTCCTCAGTTTACCCTCCAGCTCCAGGTCCGTGATGTACCCGTCGACAAGGTCCAGTCTCTGGAGGGGAAGCTGGATCTCCCGAGCGATGGTCACCAGCAGCTCGTCTCGCATGATGCCAGAGGCCGCCTCCGTGAGGGCTATCCGTTCCATAGACATCTCCAGCGCGATGCCCTCCATCGCCCTGGTCGAGGTGTCGCCTCGCGCGGGGGGTGGTGGGACCGCCCCTGCCACCAGGAACGCGTCTATGCTGGCCTGTCTGGAGTGATCTGGTGCGGGTTCGACCCGTCCCGCGTCAACATGTCCCTCGTCATCATCCACGGGAGATGGGTCCGCCTTCGCAGGCTTCACCTCCTTGAACGCATCCAGGGTGTCCTGGACCGTATGATCAACCTCGTCATGGTCCCCTCTACCTCTCTTGGACTGGGGCGAGCGCATCCTTCCCGCTTTTTGTATGCGCTGTATCGTTCATTACGTTTTCGCCAACCCGATGGCGGGATGCGCATGGAAGGGAGTACCGACCGCGAGAGTGAGGGCCGAAACTTTATATGTGGAACGGGCCAAATGTCCTGCGATGGCCACATTTGTCCTCTATCTCCTCATGCAGGCCTTCGGTGCCATGCTGTTCGCGTACTTCACCGGGATCCTGGCCATGAAGGAGCGCCGGGCGTACATGGCCCTGTTGTCCCTGGGTATGTACCTCATCATGGTAGCGGCCCTCATCGAGCTGTGGGGCGACAGGTCCGGCTGGACGCCGACGGGCCTCGGGCTCTACGTGGGCCTCGTCTCCACTGGCATCGCATCCATCGGTGCTGGATGCTTCCTGCGTGAGATCGACCACATGGAGGACGCAGAGCGGCTGGCCTTGTTATCCTACGTCCTTGTGATCGCCGCCGCCATCATGGGCGCGATCCTCGCCCTGGGTGCGGAGTCCTCCGATAGCATCGTCAGGTCGGGAGAGGCCATCGGTAGGGGACTCTCGGGAGGCTACACCAAGCTGGGTGCCGCCGGGTGGGCCCTGGGTTCACCCTTGTTCATCGGCGCCATCCTGATCGCGTTCTCGGGCCTTCGTGCCGCCTTTACGCGGGATGACGGCAGGGGGTTCTGGCTTATTGCAGCCGGCGTGCTGTTCCTGTTGTGGCCGTTCGATCTGGGCACTGAGGTGCTCCCCCTGACCCCCACCATAATGCTGCTCGCCCTGGCCATGACCTACCTCGGTTTCCAGCCCTCCGACAAGGAAGAGGAGGAGGATGGGGACGGAGCCGCCGATGACACGGAGGAGATGGGTGGGGAACCTGCTTCCAAGGACGAGGAGGAGGCTGAGGACGAGGCTCCCTCATTCAAAAGAGCCCTCGAGGAGGCGGGAAGTTCCTTCGAGGAGGACACCTACGAGGGTATCGTGACTCCCTCCGAGGAGGAGGTCGACGAAGAGGTCGACGTGGAGGACGAGCCGGTGGAAAAGGACGACGGCGAGACCTAGGCCAGTGCTCTCCTGGATAGTATGGATTTTTCGAAACAGTTTAATAAACATTATATACAATCACTTGCTATGGGGCCTCTAGGCCTGGATGTTGGCTTAGTCTCCGCCCTATGGAGGATTTAGAATGGACCATGATTTACCTAATATCGGAACTAGACGGGCGATAATGTTCGCAATACCCCTCTTCGCGTTGGTCTGCATCGCTGGACTGACCATGTCGACGGATGCGGCACTCACCGATTATGAGAACGGTACCATCACCGCCCCGTTCCAATACCAGGACTATGCTAGCGCCTACGATGTCACCGAGCTGGAGCTGGGTGTGCCTCTGGAGATCCAGAAGAACGGTGGCGGCGACCCCGATTTCCTGAAGCTCAGATTCCTGAACACGAACGACCTGGTCATGGTCACCGTGAACCAGTCCCAAGTGTCCTCGACCGTTGAGTACTGGGTCTCGGACCCCAACTTCTTCCCAGTTTACTTCTATTATTTCACTGGACCGCCCGAGGATCCCGATTTCTCCTTCCAGTTCGGAGTCGTGGTCCCCGGAACCTATTACATCCACACGGGCCAGGGCTTCGGTGATACCTTCATCAACATGACCATCGACCGCGTGGCCGTGACCCCGCCAATAGCTGACAGGGACAGCAATGACGCACCGGGACAGATGATCCAGCTGACGCAGGGCCAGACCCACCGCGAGAAAGCGGGCCTGCCATGGGACCCCTCCGACTATTTCTACCTCAACATCCAACCGAACGCCCAGTTCAACAAGTACCTGACGATCGAGCTGGAGACCGACGAGGCCAACACGATCCAGTGGGAGATGTACGACTCTGCC
>JAUVEQ010000044.1 GCA_030594725.1 Methanobacteriota archaeon | reverse complement strand
AACAAGAACATCAATATGACCGAGTACGTCCGTGAGCAGTCCTGCTACTGCCACGGGACAGAGGTCGAGTCCGATGTCACAATCATCATCGAGGTGCCCGATCGGGTCTCGTACAGCCTCAGCAACCGTTCCATCGACGTGATGGTTGGCATCCTCGGTGAACCCGAGAACCTAACGGGATTCGGATTGTACCTCAACACCTCGATCACGGATGACAACGTCAGGTGGAAGAACAGTTACATCAACGATACCGGGATCGTACCCTTTCCCGAGGACCTGATCAGGGTCAACGGCACGTCGCTCTGGAGCGTCGGACCGATCACCGACAAGTGGTTCAATGTCAGCTTCATCCCGGGCAACGAGGACCAGGAGATCGTTGTCAGCGTCGCGGGCATGAGGGCCAATGACAACTCCAACGAGTCCGGTGATTTCTGGAACGTGGCCTCCCAGGTCGTCGAGGTCCGCGAACAGCGGTTGGCGACCCTCAACGTCACCGTCACCAACGAGCAAGACATCGCCGTGTCCGAGGTCCTGGTGGACTTCTACGTCGACGATGAGTACATCGGCAACGACACCATCCTGCACATCCCTGAGAACGGCCAGGAGAACGCCAGCGTCCAGTGGGACATCACCTATGTGAAGGACGGTAAGCATGACCTGCATGCCGTCATCGATCCCGAGGGCAGGATAACGGTCCTTGACCGGGACAAGCTGGTGATCGACGAGGAGATCTGGCTGGGCGAACACCCGGAGGAGCCGGACAATGCTCTCTACTACGGTCTCGGAGGGGTGGTCGTCGGCGTCCTCCTCATCTTCGTGGTCTTCTGGTACTGGCGAAGGCGGCAATACCGGTTCTGAAGGCTGCTCTCTGCTCCTTGGCCACCAAGGCTCATCCATCCAAGATGAACGGTAGTATACTCCTCAGGTCGCGACCTCGTACTACGTGGGTGGCAGACCGTTCCGTCACCTCGTCCCTGGGATTGAAGGCTATAGAGACCCGGGCGAGCTGGAACATCGTTACGTCCACAGAGCTATCGCCGACAGCTGCGGTCTCGTCCGGGGAGATGCCAAGCTCCCTTTGGATGCTCGCCACCAATGATCCCTTCTCTCGTAGTGGCACCTTCACTATCCCACCTCCCGTGAGGTAGCCCTGATCATCGACCTCCACATCGTTCGCGAACACCATGTCGGTCCCACAGAGGGAACCGATACGTTGTGCCAGATGACGGAGCCCCCCGGAGATTATGGCGGTCCTGATGCCATGGTCTCCCAGCTCCCGTATGGTCTCAACGGCCCCTGGGAACGGAACAGCAGAGTCCAACACTCCCTTGACCTCGTCCAACATCACGCGACCGTTGGCGCGTGACCATCTCTCCACATCACGACGTATGAACTCCATGTCATCGATATCACCCCGCAAGAAGGCAGCAAGGCTATCCTCGTTCTGGGTACCAAAATGGTCATGGACCAGGACCCAGCTGGAGCGAGTGTCGACGAGGACCCCGTCCATATCGAAGACCGCCAGTTTGACCTCGGCTACCAATTGATGAATCTCCCCTAAAGGCCCAAGGAAAACTGGATGGCCCGGATGAAAAACGTTAATACAGCTCCCGTATATTACCCCTTTCCACCTCAGCGAGTGTGGCCTAGAAGATATGCTGGAGGGGTATGATTGTCCGACGAGGACGGGTGGGACAACGGGTCCGAACCCCCGGCCGAAGAGGAGCAGCAAGAGGGGACCCGCCGAGTCCGACCATTGTTCAGGTTCCGAAGGAACAAGAAGGAGCCAGAGCAGACCCCACCGCCACCTGAGGCCGTCGATGACGGGATGGACCACCATGACGAGGATGACCCATCCTCCTCGTCGCGTGTACGACCGGTCCGTGTTGTGAAGTTCGTTCCATCATCCGACCCTGAAACATCCGAACAGGATGTGGAAGAGGTTCCCTTCGAGGCGGCAGAGGAGATCCAAGAGGAAGATATGGATGCCGCCTTCGCGGAGGTTGAAGAGGAGTCACCTTTCGCAGAGGCCGAAGACGACACTGAAGGGGAGGCGCCATTCACGGAGGCCGAGGAGGAGCCACCTTTCGCCGAGGCCGAAGACATCATAGAAGGGGAGGCGCCAGTCGAAGAGGCCAAAGACATCATAGAAGGGGAGGCCCTATTCGAAGAGGCTGAAGAGGTCGTCGAAGTGGAAGCACCATTCACGGAGGCCGAAGGCAGCCCTGAAGGGGAAGCGCAATTCGTAGAGACCGAAGACGTCACTGAATGGGAGGCGCCATTCGAAGAGACCGAAGGGATCATCGAGGAGGAGGCGTTCTCCGAGCCTGAACTGGCCCCGCAAGAGGATCCAACGTTCGCAGTCGCTGAGGAAGTGGTGGAGGAACCAGGCTTATCCGAGGAGATGTCCTACGCCGTCGATGAGGAGGTCGGTGAGGGATCTACCTTCACAGAGGAGACCGCCGAGGAGACTCCGACCGCTGTCGCTGAGCTGGTGGACAACGTCCCCGAGGTTCCATTCGCGGTCATCGAAGAGGCAGAACGTGAGGCCTTAGGGACCGAGACGGTTAGCGCGGAGGAAGAGCCCGAGATTGGCCAGGACCTGGAATTCCGCCAGGAGGAGACCCCGGTGAGGTTCCAGCCGGAGGGTAGCTCCCCCGCACCCGGCCATGACGCTGGTGTTCCCCTCGGGACCCCAGAGGACGGAGAGGTATCCAAACCACACTACCACAAGTACCTCAAACCTGACGAGGATATCCTGCGCCGAACCCCGACCCGGGGTCGTCCCTCTGGGTTCGATCAGGATCTGGAAAGCGAAGCGGGGGAGATCGATTTCGGGATCGACCTCATCGACCCCAGCGATCTGAAGAAGAAGAAGGCCCCCAAGAAGGGCCCGAAGGAGCCAGGTGGACCCGCGAAGGGGCCGATCGGGGGTCACGACGCCGACGGTGAGGTCGGCACCCGCGAGCTGGGGGTGGACATCGGGGTCGACTACTCCAAGCGAAGGAAACGGAGGCTATAACCAGTCACATTGTGTCACGGGATGAACCACAAGGGAAGGCGGTTGGAAGGATGTTACCACAATCAGAGATCGCATCGGTACTGGAGGGGTATGACCTCTCTCAAGCGAAGATAGGGATGATCGCGTCGCACTCCGCCTTGGATGTCTGCGACGGAGCCAAGGACGAGGGGTTCGAGTCCATCGCGTTCTGCCAGAAGGGCAGGGAACGGACCTACTCAGAGTACTTCAAGACCCATTACGACAGCGCGGGCAACCTGGTTCGTGGAATGGTCGACCGTGTTGTCGTGTACGACAAGTTCAAGGAGATCATGGCACCAGAGGAACAGCAGAAGATAATCGATGACAACATCCTTTTCATCCCCAACAGGTCGTTCACCTCCTACGTGGACATGGGAGAGATCGAGGACAACTTCCGAGTGCCCATGTTCGGCAACAGGTCGATGCTAAGGTCCGAGGAGCGCGGTGAGGTCAAGAACTACTACTGGCTCCTTGAGAAGGCGGGTCTTCCATTCCCGGAGAAGATAGAGGACCCCGCAGACATCGACAGCCTTGTCATGGTCAAGCTGCATCACGCCCAGAAGAAGCTGGAGAGGGGATTCTTCACCGCCTCATCCACCTCGGAGTACAACGAGAAGGCCCAGGTACTGATCAAGCAGGGCGTCATCACCGAAAAGGACCTGGGGGACGCACGCATAGAGAGGTACATCGTGGGACCGGTGTTCAACCTGGACATGTTCTACTCGCCCCTCGAGACCTTCGGCACCAAGAACGAGCTCATCGGCGTCGATTGGCGTTTCGAAACATCCCTTGACGGCCACGTGAGGCTCCCAGCACCCCAGCAGATGACCCTTTTGGAGCAACAGAAGTATCCTGAGTACACCGTGTGCGGGCACAACGCCGCCACGCTGCGGGAATCGCTGCTGGAGAAGGCCCTGAGGCTGGGAGAGATCTTCGTCGAGGCCGCTAAGGAGCATTATGACCCAGGCATCATCGGGCCCTACTGCCTGCAGACCTGCGTTGACAAGGACCTCAACTTCTACATCTACGATGTCGCACCCCGCGTCGGCGGGGGTACGAACGTCCACATGAGCGTTGGTCATCCCTACGGGAACGCGCTCTGGAGGAAACCGATGAGCACGGGCCGCCGTATCACCATGGAGGTCAGGCGAGCGATCGAGACGGGAAGGGTCTCCGAGGTGTTCTGGTAAACGATAAGGAGGGCGGATACACGGAGGACGAGGAAAAGAAACCGGTCGACCCCGAGGTCGAGGGGAAGCCTGAGGAGGTCGAGGGGACCGAGGAGGCTCCGGGAGCTCCCGAAGGCACCGAAGGGGCCGAGGGGGAACCCGAGGGGGCCGAGGATACGGAGGTTGAGGAGGAGGAGGGACCCACCTCAGAACACGCGGGGCTCATCCGTGACCTTGACCGTTTGATGTGCGTCTATTACAACGAGCAGGTCGCGAACGACCTCATGGACCTGGTCGAGGGCATGGATGTCCTCCTTGTGGGCTGTGAGGACGGCTATGCACTCAGTTCCTTGGCACTGGCCGGACACAATGTGACCGCCCTCGATTTCGACGAGGGCCACATCCGCAGATGCAAGAAGGTGCTGCGCGGATGGCACCAGATCGCTTTCGTCCAGCTTGAGGGTAGGGCCTTTCCCTTCGACGATGGTTCCTTCGATACCGTGCTCCTGAGCCTCTTCGTACACCATGCCACGAACCCGGCAAGGGTCTTCACGGAGTGCGCCCGGGTGCTTCGTCCCGGTGGCAAAATCATCATGGCAGACCTCGTGAAGCACGAGGAGACCTGGATGATGGATGCGCTCCACGATGTGTGGTTGGGCTTCACCTTGGAGGAGGTCAATCACTGGATGGAGGAGGCGGCGCTCCAGGCCATCACCGTCCATGATATTGGCGCGGTATGCACGGGCCCCGACTTCGAGGAGCATGGTGCCTCCGTCGATATCCTCGTCATGACCGCCCTGAAGGGTTCCGGTTAGGTCCTTTCGGGATGCTGACACTCGGGACCTAGGGCTCGTTCGTGGTACTGTCGACCTGGTATTCCACGGCCCAGTCGAATGTGAAGTGGTTCCCCCCATCCCCTATGTTGGGACGCGGGTCGTTGGTGGTCCAGTCACCACAGTCCTCGGTGAACACTATCAGGTCGATCCGTAACATCTGGATGTAACCCTCGGGAAGGTACTTGGCCCCATCGGGAGTGGCCACGGCGATCGGCGCACCCAGCTCCGCCTCGAGGTCGACGATTATGTTGTTCGTCCCTGACTGACCGATGACGTTGAACACGAGATCGCTCTCCCATTCGCCGAAGTCGTCATGAATGACTATCTTGAGCTGGAAGCTGTCCGGTTCGTTCACGTAACCGACGGCTGGTGCTTGGGTCGGCGGGGAGCTCTCGTCGGTCCAGTCCACCTGACCTGTCAGGTGGGTTATGAAGATGACCTCGGAGGGATTGGCGGTGAACGGGACAAGGTACACGGTGGTCTGCCCCTCCAGGTTGGTGTTCTCCTCGTTACCGATAATTGTCTGGGTGTCCAGGCCCGACCGGTCCCAATCTGATATGGGGACCATCACAGGATCGTCGTCGCTGCCTCCGGCACCTCCCCCACCGGACCAGTATATCGAGATCATCACAATGGCGAGCAGGACGACGAGCGCACCCATCAGCACCACCATGCGATCCCGTCTGTCCAGGCCACGGTACCAATCCTTTCCCTTGCCGATGAAGCCTGCAAGAGTGCCACTTGCCTTCTTGGTCGAGCCCTCGCCGTGATCCCCTCCGGCGGGTCCGCTGCCGATCCCATCTTCGGGAGGTGCGACCTGGATGTCTGGTCCGGTCACCACATCATCCTTGGAGGCCATAGGTCCACCTGGCTCGCACGTGAACGTGATTTACGCAGATAAGGGTTTTGCGTTGGATCGGCCATCGGTCAACCCTTGGTCGCCTCGAGGTACAGGGCCTTTCCCTCTAGATCGTTGACCACCAGTTGCCAGTCTGCCCGGGAGATGATGACGTTGTAGGGAACCAGCTCTTCCTCCACGTCGGCTGGTGTCTTACCAGCATCGAGGAAAACGACGAAGTTCGAGGCCGTTCCGTAGACGTTGAATATGGCCACCTGGTCCTTATCCTGGACCTCCCGCTTCTCGATATTGGCCCGGAACGTCACGAACGGCATGAGCTCCGCGGTCACACTGCGAACGTTCGTTATGGATACCAGGACGGCCCGGAACTTGCCTCCTGGGTTTCCCTCAGGTGCCACCATATCACGGCCTATAGGTCCACCGGGACATCGTGCATGTTGAAGCCCAGGAGCTTGTTGTCCATCTCGAAGGCTAGGCCGTAGAACTGGCTGAGGTGGAGGACAGGGTACTTGGTCTCCCGGTCCAGGTCCTTCTGGCCCCTGTCGTACTGCAGGTGGCAGAAGGGACACACGTCCAAGATGATGTCCGCCTCGATCTCGTCCAGGTAGTTGAGCTTCTCCTCGGTCATCTTGAGGGCCACGTCGGGGGTGTTGGCACGCACTCCTCCGCCTGCACCGCAGCACATCTGCTTGTGCCGGTAATCCACGGAGGTGGCGCCGGTGACCTCCACCAGGTCATCAAGTATACGTGGGGTCTCCGGGTTATCCAGCTCCTTGACGGCGCTGGGTTTGAGGAAGTGACATCCGTAGTGGATGGCGACGTTCATGCCGTCAAGCTTGTGCTTGACCCTCTTGGCGATGGCATCCAGCCCGATCTCATCCTGGAGTATGACCGCGAAGTGGTTCACATTGGTCTTTCCCTTGTACTCCTTGCTCCCGGCGGCCTTGAGCACCTTGTTGACCTCGGCAAGCTTGTCCTTGTCGTGGTTCAGCATGTGAGCGGCCTCTGCCAGGGACCCGAAGCAGCCGTTGCATACGACCATTATGTCCAGTCCGGCCTCCTGTGCGGCCACCAGATTGTGGGCCGCGACGGCGAGCCAGGTGGAAGATTGAAGGGATCTGGTAACGCCAGGCGCGGGACAGCACGAGAACTCCTCCACATCGAACAGCTCCACTCCGAGCTGCTTCATGACCTCCCGGGTCGAACTCTCGATGCCTGGATATCTCATGGGCATGACGCAACCGAGGAAGAACGCGTACTTGGACATCACTTACCCCCCTTCTTGACCAGGTCGGTGAACCCTGTCTCCTTGATGATGTTGAGGACCAGTTCCTGGTTCTTCTTGTTCGCCAGCACGGTGGGCGGGGTCTCATCCAGACCCAGGCTCTTCCGAGCCTTCATCATCGGTTCCTTCAATGGGAGCAGGTGACCCGTCTTCGCGAGGAAACCACCGATCCTCACGTGGGCTTCCTGCATGTATCCGGCCTCGACCGCCAAGTTCCTCATGGTCATGACGATATCGGTGATCTCGACACCCCTGGGGCACCTCTCCTGGCAGGTGTAGCAGGTGGTGCACATCCACAGGTCCTCAGAGGCAAGGACCTTGTCCGCGATGCCCAGCTGGGCCCAGCGGATCAACTTCCGGATCCTGAAGGCGGTCTGTCGGCCGGAGGGACAACTCCCGGTGCAGGTACCGCATTGGAAGCATCTGAGAAGGGTGGTGCCACCTCGTTCGACTATCTGTTGTGGGAAGGTGTTATCCGGTTTGTATACAGACTCGCCCATGTAATGACCGGATTCGAAACCGGAAATACCGTATTTAAACATTGTTGGATTCGGCGGGTTGATTTACCATTTTTAGTAAATCATCATTCTCACCCCCCCTGGACATAGCGAGCGTTGTGGGATATACGGGGAATTGGAGCGTTTTTCACAGGTCCTCTCGGGGTGTTTTCGCGTGACGGATATCCTTAATACCGATAAACTCGTATTACAGCTCGCTCGGTCTTCCCGAGGACAATCCAGTACTATGGAATCCGTAGAATCGTCCCATGAGGGAGTGGATCGCTACCGGGCCTTGATTATGCATAGGTGGTCGGATGGAGATCGGAGTGATAATCAGAAGGAAGGACATAGAGATGGTCGAGCACGATTGCACGGTGGCCGATGCCGTGATACGTATGGTCAGGAGGAACGTGGGTAGCTTGATCGTCAAGCGAAGGGAACAATCGGAGGCCTACGGTATCATCACCAGGCAGGACGTGCTCTTCAAGGTCTTGGCAAATAACCTTGACCTCAGCGAGGTCAAGGTGAGCGAGGTCATGTCCACTCCGGTGGTCATCCTCAACAACATCCACCTGGACATACGCCATGCCGCCAAGGCTATGGCGAACGCCGGCGTCAGCAATATAGTGGTCTTCGACGCGGGGGACCTATATGGGTTCCTGTCGTCGACGGACATCATCGAGGCCTTGGCCAACGACCTCGTCCGTACCTCGTTGAACTCTCAGAGCAACGACGTATCAGGTGGATGTTGAAGGGTACCCGGCCACTCCCACCAACAGACCATCATCATACCTGGCGGCTCAGGGCGTTCAGTATCCCAGATACCTTGGACTGGCTGTCCTCGTGGATGACCGCCAGTATCGAGAACTCAGCTATGGACCTGATCGACAGGCTCCTTCGGTTGAGTCCCTTCCTGTGGGCCATGGAGTTGTTCACGAAGAAGGATAGCTTGGTGTCCAGGATGGCGTCTATGTTGGAGATGAAGCGGACCTCCTCGTGCTCGATCTGCTCCTGCAGGAGGTACTCGAATCCCATGCGCTGGGGACCGTAGCGGTACCGGGCGAACCTGGGACCCCGGTCCACCAACAGGAGGGTGTCCTTCCCTACCTCCTTGACCGGATGCTCCCTCAGGTTCTCGTATGCGAAGAGGGGGTCGTCAAGGACCAACAGATCGACCTGACCCGACAGGAAAAGGCTCACGTTCATCTCGTCGTCCGAGACCACGACCGTCGTCCGTCTCCTTTCACGCTCGATGATGGACAGGGCATTGTGCACCCTCTGTCTCATGATGGGTGAGCACGCGATGACCGGGGTGGTGGGCGGGGTCGTCCTTCGATTGTACTCCTCGAAGGCGTGGACCAGTTCGATGCCGTGCTGCGTCAACCGGGTCCCTCGATTGAACGTCTCCACCAAGGGAACGCCCACCTTCGCCTCGGCGGATGACAGCCTCCTGTGGAGCACAGGGATCGAGATGCCGAGGGTTCTCGCGGCCTCGAGCTGAGACCCCTTGCTCTCCACGGAAGCGAGGGCGCGCAGTTCTCGCTCGGTCACCCTCCCTTTTTCGAACTCGAACGTGACGCATGGACGGGGTTTTGGGCGCACGACCCGTGAATGTAGGTCCCTGTATATCTCCATTTGCCCAATGTCCGATAAACCGCGATGGAAACGGTCAACCGTCTGGTTTGATAAACATGGTAAATCGATTTATCGAAAATAGCCAGTATACGAGATAAATGGCCAATTTGAGAAAATACTTGTAGTAATCATTATATCCGACATTATCGTACCCATCGACGGTGGTCAGCACTAGGGTGGTGCCGAATATGGCAAAGGTTCGTATCGGAGTTTACGTCTGTCACTGTGGTCACAACATCGGAGGAGTCGTCGATTCCCACGGGGTGGCGGAGTACGCAAAAGGCCTGGAAGGGGTCGTCGTAGCAAGGGACAACAGGTACACTTGCTCCGACCGTGGACAGGACGAGATCAAGGTCGATATTAAGGAACACAAGCTGAACAGGGTGGTCGTCGCCTCCTGCTCACCGAACCTCCACGAGAGGACATTCAGGAGGACGGTGGCGGATGCCGGGCTCAACCCGTACCTGTTCCAAATGGTCAACATCCGTGAGCAGGTCTCGTGGGTCCACGCTGACGATCACGACGCGGCGACCCGCAAGGCCAAGGACCTTGTCCGGATGGGTGTGGCGAGAGTGAGGTTGCTAGAGCCCCTCAAGGATCGACGGGTGGACATGGAGAAGTCGGTGATGGTCGTCGGAGGGGGGATCTCGGGTATCGAGACGTCGCTCCAGCTCGCGGCGCTGGGCATCAAGAGCTACCTTGTCGAGAAGACCCCAAGCATCGGCGGCCGGATGGCCCAGCTTGACAAGACCTTCCCCACCACGGACTGCTCGATATGCATCCTGGCACCCAAGATGGTGGAGGTGGCCTCCGAATCCAACATCGAACTGCTCACCTACACCGAGGTCGAGAACGTCGAGGGGTATATCGGGAACTTCACTGTCACCCTCAGGAAGAAGGCCCGACACGTCGACCTGGACAAGTGCATCGGGTGCGGCTCGTGCTCGGATGTATGCCCGGTCGAGGTCCCCTCCGAGTTCGACATGAACGTCGGCAACCGCAAGGCCGCCTACATACCGTTCCCCCAGGCCGTACCGATCAAGTACACCATAGACGAGGCCAACTGCCTCTACTTCAAGACCGGCAAGTGCCAGTTATGCGTCGAGGCATGTCCCACCGATGCCATCGAGCACGACACCACCGACGAGCTGGTGGACATCAAGGTGGGGTCCATCGTGCTGGCCACCGGTTTCGACCCCTACAAGCCCATGATCTCCGATTACCTGGGCTACGATGAGTTTCCCAACGTGATAACCGCAATGGAGTTCGAGAGGATCATCAACGCGTCGGGACCCACCAAGGGGCACGTTCTCAGGCCCTCGGACGGGAAGGTCCCCAAGACCATCGCCTTCATCCAGTGCGTAGGGTCCCGGAACAAGAAGATCGGAAACGAGTACTGCTCGAACGTGTGCTGCATGTACACGATGAAGAACGCCCAGCTGATCAAGGAGCACTACCCCGACGCAATGGTGACGGTATACTATATCGACATCCGTGCCCACGGCAAGGGATTCGAGGAGTACTACCACCGCCTCAGGGAGAACTACCAGATCGAGTACATAAGAGGCCGGCCAGCCAAGGTGTGGGAAAGGGGAGAGCACAACATCGTCATCCGGGCCGAGGAGACGCTCCTCAACCTGATAACCGAGCGTGAGTTCGACCTGGTCGTCCTTTCCGTGGGCCTCATTCCCGCGAAAGGCACCGACCAGCTCGCCCAGATGCTCAACCTGTCCAAGAGCACCGACGGGTTCCTCCAGGAGGCACATCCCAAGCTCCGACCGGTGGAGACCACCACGGGGGGCGTCTTCATAGCGGGGTGCGTCCAGGGACCCAAGGACATCCCCTCCTGCGTCGCCCAGGCCAGGGCCGCCGCCGCGGCCGCCGCTGGACCCATCCTGAAGGGCGAGTACGCCATCGAACCGCTGGTCGCCCAGGTCGACCATGACAAATGCATGGGTTGCGGCCTGTGTGTCGAAGTGTGCCCCTACGGGGCTCCCAGGCTAGTGGACCAGGAGGTTGGCCAGAAGGCGGAGATCCTTGAGGTGCTCTGCAGGGGTTGTGGCACTTGCGTGGCGGCCTGCCCTTACCATGCCATCACCGCAGAGCAGTTCTCCGACGAGCAGCTGGAACATGAGCTGATGGCCGCGCTCCAGGTGGAGGTGAAGTAGCATGACCGGTGAATCCGAGCAGACCTTCATCGGCACCTCCAGGACGACCGTCGTCGAGGAGAAGGTGATCCTCGACGAGGAGTACGACCCGGGGTTCGCCGCCGAGATCGTCAAGTACGGTGGGCGTGACGTCAAGACCTGCCACCAGTGCGGGAACTGCACGGGCGTCTGCCCTTACAGCCTCAAGACCAAGTACAAGACGCGTAACATCATCAAGATGTGCCAGCTGGGCCTCAAGAGCCTGGTGCTCCATACACCCTGGCTTTGTGCCACATGCTACCGCTGCTACGAGCACTGCCCCGAGGACATCAACGCCGCGGAGGTCATGATCGCGCTGCGTCACATAGCCATCCGAGAGGGGAACATCCCCGATTTCATCGTCCGGGTGAGCAAGAACGTCCTCAAGTACGGCCAGAGCATCTCACCATCGCGAGAGGTGGAGGTGCTACGCGAGCAACTGGAGCTGGGACCCCTGCCGTACGCCCGGCCCAAACACAGCAAGAACATCACCGAGATCCAGCACATCATAAGGGCCACGAACTACGACGAACTGATCCACATCAGTTCCA
>JAUVEQ010000032.1 GCA_030594725.1 Methanobacteriota archaeon | reverse complement strand
ACGAGAAGGACGCGGGTGGCGATCCCTGGAGGTACGACACCGACGGTGACGGTCTGGACGACAGGTACGAGCACATCTGGGGCCTCAACCTGACCAACCCGGACTCGGACGGGGACGGCCTGACGGACTACCTGGAGTACTCCGGTTGGGTGATCACCTTCGACTACTTCGGGACCGAGTTCCACTGGAACATCAACGCCGACTACGCCACCAACAACACCGACGGCGACGCCCTGGACGACTACTACGAGTGGAGATGCCTCCTCAACCCACGCACGAACGACACCGACGGTGACGGGATGCTGGACAGGATGACCGGCTACACCATCTCGGAGTACGCATGGAAGCGGACCTTCGGCACGGGTCGCTTATACGGTTCTGACATCGTCGTTGACGCGGATGGCTACATATACGTCACTTACAGTGACGGTTGGGCCAATGGTTATCTCCGCAAGTACAACTCGAACGGTGTGGAGGTCGATGAATGGGATTCGACCGAAGGCGTGGTCGATCCAAAAGGGATCACCATGGACTCCGACGGTCATCTCTACATATGTGACGTAGTTAGCAACGAGGGTCGGTTGAGGAAGTTCGACACCAATGGTACCCTGCTCATGGAGATGAAGTTCGATAGGATCAACGGTACACTGTCAAGTCCTGTTGACGTGGCAGTGGACAGTGAAGGGAATATCTTCACCATAGACATGGAGTTGTGGTGCGTCGAAAAGTACTATGAGAACGGGACCTTCATCAAGAAGTGGGACGGGAGCGGTACATCCGCTGGTAAATTGATCACCCCTCGGGGAATTGCCGTCGACGGTGACGGTAACGTCTACGTGGCGGATACCGGAAACAACAGGATAGTCAAGTTCGATTCCGAAGGGACGTTCCTCAGGACCTGGGGCAGGCAGGGGACCGGTCTCAAGCAGTTCCTAGGTCCCGTGGACATCGAGGTCGACGTGAACGGAGACCTGCACGTGGTGGAATGGGGTGGCGAGTCCGGTCCGGTCAGGGTACAGAAGTTCGACATCTACGGCAACTACCTCGCAAACTATACATCGAGCTCGATCAACGATCCATATGAATGCGTCGGGTTAGGGTTGAGCAACGCATCGATGTGGCTTGTCGATGCCACCCCTAGTAGGTCCGGAGTACGGGAGTACTATCACAACACGACCTTCGTACCTGCAGATCCCGTTACCGGTATTCCCGACCTGGACGGGGACGGCCTCCTCAACACGGTCGAGGAGGCGGGTTGGCAGATCACCGTGACCAACGATACTGGCGAATACTCCTTCAACGTGACGTCTGAGCCCATCGTGGTGGACACCGACGAGGACGGCCTGAACGACACCCAGGAGCACGGCCTTGGGTCCAATCCCCGTTCCCCGGACACAGACGGTGACGGTATCCCCGACCCCGAGGAGGACGACCTGGGGCTGAACCTTACCCACTACGATTCCGACGACGACGGGCTGGCCGACGGTATGGAGCTCATCTTCAAGAGCGACCCATTGAAGTGGGACACCGACGGCGACGGCCTCTCCGACCACATGGAGTTCCTGCTAGGGACGGACCCCAACTCGAGGGACACCGACGGTGACGGGCTTGAGGACCATGACGAGGTCAACTTCACCTCCGACCCCATAGATCCCGACTCGGACGATGACTTCATGTTCGACAGCGTCGAGGAGGAGATGGGCACTCTGCCCAACGAGACCGACTCCGACCACGACGGCATCATGGACGGCTTCGAACTCCTCTTCAACACCACCCCCACCAACGGCGACTGCGACGGGGACGGCCTCACGGACGGCTTCGAGGTCTCGTCCCGGATGAACCCCAACTCCAACGACACCGACGGGGACGGGATGCTGGACGGCGTGGAGATCGACCTGGGCCTCAATCCCAGGAATGAGGATTCCGACGGGGACGGCATACTGGACGACCTGGACAACGACCACGAGCTGACCCTGGGAGAGGACATCATCCTTGTGTTCGACGCCTCGTCGGCCGCCTACGACTTCTACGACAACCTGAGGGAAGAGACGGGTGTAACGGTCGTCACACCGGCTGAGCTCCTATCGACCCACACGGGTGCCAGGTACATCGTCATCGTGGGCCCGCCGGATGGGGAGGACGGCACTGCGGGTGCCCTTGTCAACGACCTCCTGGATGACTCGGGAGAGGTCCTCGCCAATATGCTGGCCTCCGATGCCAACAGGATGGCCGTGAGGTACAGCCACTGGACCGGGGAGCAGACCATCGTGTTGGTCTCCACCCCCTACCCAAGCGACCATATCCGGGTCCTCGGTATCCTCAAGAGCATGTCAATGTCCGTCTCCGAGGGGGCCATCTCCGTGGAGTACCACAACGCCAGGGCCTGCTTCAAGCTGGATGACATGAACACCGTCCAGAACACCGACGCCACGGTCTGGGCCAAGCTAGACGACATGTACACCTTCTCCGTCGACATGGAACTCCTCGACGACGAGACCGTGGGCCACGAGATGAGCAACCAGACGGGTCTCGAGGCCGACGAGGAGGCGGTGGGAAAGTACATCCGCATCACGGTGAGCGAGGAGGCCGGTGTGGAGGGAGCCCTCTTCGAGATCTTCTACACCGAGGCGGAGCTGGACAGGACCGATGATGGCGACGCCGCCGACATCGAGGACATCGACGAGACCACCCTGGCCCTCTACTGGCACGACGAGGATGCCAGCGACTGGGTCCGTGTGACCGAGGACCTGGACTGGGTCAACAGGACAGGGCTCAACACCACGGACATCGAGCTCTACGGCAAGCAGTACGCCGGGAGGCTCTGGGCCGAGGTGTTCCACCTGTCCACCTTCGGCATCGCCGGAAGGAGTCTCCAGGTGTTCCCCACGGTCGCCAAGGCCGGCGAGGACGTGGTCGGCATATCGGGCGACACCATCAGCTTCGATGGCTCAGCCTCCTCTGGTAACGGATTGATAGTCACGTACACGTGGACCTTCACGTACGACGACACACTGGTGACAATGTCCGAGGCCTTCCCTACGTTCACCTTCGAGACACCTGGTGAGTACGTGGTGACGCTGGAGGTGACGGACTTCCAGGACCACACGGCAACGGATACGATTACCATAACCATCCTCGAGAAGCCACCCTGGACCCTGGACCTGGGTCCCGTGAAGAACGAGGATGGAGCCGTCCTGGAGAACGTCCAGATCAACATGACGATCGGAGAGGAGGTGTTCACGGCCACAACTGACGCTGAAGGTATGGCCCATATAGACCTCCTTGAGATCCACGTGGGACAGGACGTGAGCGTATCCGTCGAACTGGAGGGCTATGAGCCGTTATCCTACCAGACGCGTATAGACGCGGAGGGTAGGCTGGTACAGGGCCCCGCCCCCCTTGTCAAGGAATCGGTACCACCACCTCCTGACGACGATGACGGAAGGCTCCTCATGGGCCTGGTGGTCGTGATAATAGTGGTCCTGATCATCCTCGTCATTGCCAGTTACTTGGGTGTCTTCACCCGTCGCCGAGGCAAGGATGCCGATGATGAGGGCCTCGAGGAGGCGGACCAGCTCGAACCGGCATCGCCAGAGGCCGACCCGGAGGAGGACCTAGATGACCTGCTGGACGAACTCGACCGGGGGAACGGGGTCGAAGAGGAACCGGCCATCGAGGCGGGGCCACCCGCAAGCCAGAAGCCCAAAACATCCTCGGAAGGAATGGTCAGGAAGGACATCGACGAGGACACCATATCTAGATCGGAGGCCACTGGTGACGAGGTCATCGAACGGGAGCCCGAGCCCGAAGGGACCGAGACCGACGACGATTGATTAAGGTGGGCGCTCCTTGAGGGCATAAGCTTGAAGTACGCATAGCGGTATTTTTTAGCTCGACACGGCGTCGCACTCAACTTGGGGGCTCGGGGTCCCCCTCAAGGGCGCAATACCAGGCGCCCCGGCGATGGCCATGTAGGCCAATGCCCTACTGCCAATATTCACAGCACCGTTAAGGTCAGCATTGTACTCCCCGCAGGACGGACATATGAAGCGACCCTGGCTCGGCCGCCTCCCGTCCTGGTGACAGATACGACATTCGCGAGACGAGTACGCCTCATCGACCTTGATGACGGGCACTCCCGCCCAGGCGGCCTTGTACTCGATGAACAGGGAAAGGCGGTTGAAGGGCATCGCGTTCACGATGCGGTTCACACGTCTCCCCCTCGAGCCCTTCCGTATACCGGAAAGGTCGCCTATGGCGATTACCGCGCCCATCTCCCTCGCCCGTTCGACGAGGGTGGCCGCGATGACATGTAGCCTGGCATCGACCTTCCGGTGCTCGGTATGGCCGACACGCTTGATGACACGGAGAAGCTTGCGCCTCCCGAGCCGTTTGCGTAGCCAGGCGTAGTGCCTGCGAATGCTGCGGACCTCCCTGCCGTGGAATCCCGGGGAGCTGATGGTGCCTTCGACGAGCATCACTGACGTCGCGATGACACGTTCCCCGATGTCCACGGCGAGGACTGGTGCGTGATAGGAAATGGTGGGAATGGGAGTATCCTTGGAAACGACGATGTGGAGGTAGTACTCCTTCCCGCGTTTGATGAGCTGGCTGTCGCAGACCTCGCATTCTGCAAGGAGCCTGCTGTGGCCCCTGGACATGCGAAGCGGTAGGCAGACCCTGCCATCCGGGGTGGGGATGGATGCGAACCAGGGTGCGAAGGCACCTCCCGGCAGGAGTTTGAGGGCGTCCTTAGGAACCCCGACGGGTGCTTCGGCGCCCTCCTTGATTTTCCAGGACATTTCGCGACAATAGAAAGATGGAAGGTCCGTGCTCTCACGGAGGAACGCGTAATCGCGTTTCGATCCAAGCGCGGCCTTCCAGGACTTCCAGAGTCCATGGAGGGCCCTTCGCTTCCTTTCGGTAGGATTGAAAACCTTGGCCGTGATGGTTTTTACCAGCTTCATCATACAATAGTAGGGCATTATCCTTTAAATACCCAGACAAGGGGGGTCGGTGAAGGTGACCATGGGAAAAAAATCCATGACACAGAAATCTATATTAAACAAATACACATACGGAAATGCCGGGACGAAAATCACGCGTGTGATCTCATCAACCGGGAGGAATGGAACGTGGTAGCAATAAAGTGGGACGAGAGCCTCTCCGTGGGCGTCGACCTGATAGACGAGCAGCACAAGATGCTCATCGAACGCATCAACGACATGTCCGCGGCCCTCAATAGGCATCATGCCGCGCCCAAGATCATCAAGACCTTGGACTTCTTGATCGAGTACACCGACTTCCACTTCGGCACGGAGGAGAAGCACATGGTGAAGAACCATTATCCTGCATTCGAGGCCCACAAGAAGGCCCACGACGACCTGAAGGTAACCCTGGGCCACCTGGAGGAGGACTTCATGGAGGAGGGCGCCACCGAGGACCTGGCCGGGTCGATCAACGTGTTCCTCGTGAACTGGCTCATCAATCACATCCACGCCATTGACACCGAGTTCGGCAAGTTCCTGCGCGAGCAGGGCATAAAGATGCGTGAATAGGGCCGTCTCCGCCCGTTCCCGACCCTGGTATCATCGGTCCCCTGCAGCAGCCCCAGCAGCAACCCTACCGGCATTGGACCATCGATGGATAGGGCCGTTGCGCTGTGTAGACCCAAGGCTGTCGCTCTGGGTCGAAAAGGGGGAAAAAAAGATGCACCTGCATAACTCACGTTATGCAAGCAATTCGATGCTGCGTGGGTTAATCGACCCAGAAGGCCGATCGTCCTCGAAGCTATCTCGATGTTTGTTCTAGGCTACCTTCGGACCTTCCCTAATAACGCCTCGGTGGCCTATGCTTCTGAAAACAATCCCGGCAGTAGACGGGGCGGGTCCCATCTGGCTTGAAGGGGACCGAATCTTCCTTTCCACATTCTGAACACGTTATCGTGTGCATCTCTCGGGGGGGACGATCGTAGCCGCCCCCACCCCTGCTGTCGTAGTTTCTTCCGTTGCTCATAGCAAACGCCTTGCGATTCTAAGGCCACTGCCGGATGCAGCGACCCGAACCGGCAAGGCAACATCCGGTATATAAGTGTATGGCAGTACGACGCGAATGACCATCATCGGCCTCTGCTGGCCTCGTTCGTGGCCCCACCGCTCCAGCTCCCGGATTGACGTTATATCCCATAAGGCCATTACGCTGCCATGTCCGGCATAATTTTCCTATCCACAGAGCATCGTGAGGAGATCGTCGAGTTCTATGTGTCCAGGCTCGGGATGATCGTGTGGATCGAACAGGAGGACTGCACCATCCTCCGGCAGGACAACCTCATCTTGGGCTTCTGCCAGCGGGAGACCGCCGACATCGGCGGGGTCATCACCTTCTGGTTCGGGTCGAACGCCGAGGTGGACGAGGAGTACGCGAAGTTCAAGGACGTGGCCGAGGGAGCCCCTCAGGTCAACGAGAAGTACCGCATCTACCACTTCTTCTTCCGCGACCCCGAGGGCCGGATGCTGGAGGCCCAGAGGTTCCTGGACATGTGAAGGGCCCCCTCGCTCGCCCTCGTGGCCACTGGGACCTCATCCATCGGGGGACGGTCACCGGTCCGCCCTAGTCGTCGTCGTCCTGGTTCTTCACTATCACCGGGGTCAGATTGTATGCGGCCTTGGGACCCTTCTGCACCACGTGTATCTCGAAGACGAACGCCACCGTGTCGTTGGCCTCGACCTCGAAATCTCCCACTATCTTGAGCTTCCCGCTGGGAACCTTGACATCGACCTCTACACCATCAACGACACTCACGACCTTGGAGACGTAGAGCTCGATCTTCGTGTAGTTGCCGGCGTCCAGAGAGAGGTTGGCAACGATGGTCTCGTTGGTTGCCGTCAGGTTGGTGAGGTCCACCGTCACGTTGTCGAGGGTGACCTCGGTCCAGTTCGACTCGGTTGAGTTGTTGACGGCCTGGAAGATCCGCGCCCTGTCGAAGGTGACGTTCAGATGGTCGAAGTCATCGATCCTGTCCTTCGACCCAGCTATGGCCACCATCAGGGTGCCCTTGTTGCCCGACCCGCTGCCATCGTCGCCTCCCTTGTCGTCGGGACCACCCTCGTCCGGTCCCACCCTCTTGCCGATAACGGGCACAAGGTTGTAGACGTTCTGTCCACCACGCCTCACCAGGCGGATGTCGAACTCGAAGGTGGCAGTGGAATCCGACCCAACGGAGAAACCTCCCACGACCTTCAGCACGCCGCTGGGAACGAAGATTTCCACGGGCTCTCCATCGACCTTTGCCTCGATCTGGTCCACATGCAGCTCCACCTTGGTGTACCTGCCCTCGTTCAGGGTGAGGTTCGCGATAGGGGAGCTACCGGCCCCTTCCAGGTCGGACAGGTTCATGGGGGTGTCATCGAGCACTGTCTCGGTCCACGCCCCATCGTCGTCGGAATGGAATACCCGGGCCATGTCGAAGGTCACGGTAAGTTCTGTCAGCTCTCCAGGCTCGGCCGAGACCTCGCCCACGGCAAGTTCCAATCCGCCATCGGCCCCGCCGACGGGTCCGATGAGGATCGCTGCGCTCAGGCTCCCGATGACTGTCATCACCACGGCTAGGATTGCGATTGGTTTTCTCATTACATCCCCGCATTCTTATTCTTCTTATATCGTGATAAATCTTTCGCCTGCCATAGTAGATTCTCACGAATTAAGAAAAATGGCGCGGGGTGGGGGATTTGAACCCCCGAGATGATAACATCACAGGATTAGCAATCCTGCGCCTTGCCAGGCTGGGCTAACCCCGCGCGGGGCTCGGGGTGATTTACCAACATGGGTTAAAAGGGTTTGCCCGCGGAGGGCGTGACCCTGCCTGATAAGCCTGAAAGTTTAACAACAATCCCATCTTCGCATCTATCGTCCAAGGGAGGGAACCTTATGACCCATTATGACGTGTTGATCGTGGGTTCGGGGGTCGGATACGGCCTGGCCCGCAAGACCTCTGCCAAGGGTCTCAAGACCGCGTTGGTGGACCGCGACCCGCCGGGCGGGACGTGCCCCAACCGCGGATGCATACCATCGAAGATCTGGATAACCGTCGCCGACAAGATCCGTGAGGCTGAGCAGCTCACCAGCATCGGTGCGGAGATGACCCTGGACTCCGTGGACTTCTGCACCATCCGGGACCGTACGCAGGACTGGATAAAGAGGGGACAGGCCCACAAGAGGACCTACATCGAGAACGATGACAACATCGACTTCTACGAGGGCGAGGTGGCGGAGTTCACGGGGATGAAGACCCTCAGGGTCGGGACCACGGAGATAACGGCCGACAGGGTTGTCATCGCATCGGGCTCTAGACCGGTCATACCGCCGGTGGAAGGCCTCGAGGAGGCCGGATACCTGACCAACCGCAACGTCTTCGACATCGAGCGATTGCCCGGCTCCATCATCATCATCGGTGGAGGTTACATAGCAGTGGAGTTCGCCCACTTCTTCTCCTCGATGGGCTCCCATGTCACCCTGCTGGGCCGCAATCCAAGGCTCGTCCCGAGGCATGACGAGGAGGTATCCGCGGCCATCCTTAAGGGCCTCTCACGATACGTGGACATCAGGACCGATCACGAGGTGGCCTCCGTCACGACGGAGGGCAATCTCAAGGTGGTCACGGCCATCGACCGTTCCAGCGGAGAGGAACATCGCTTCGCCGCCCAGGAGATCATGGTCGCCACCGGCCGCAGGTCGAACGCCGACATGCTCAAGCCCGAGGTCACCGGCGTCGAGGTGGACGGGCGGGGATGGATCGTGACCGACCATCACCTGGCCACCAACGTCGATGGCATCTGGGCCATGGGCGACGCCGTCAACCGTGGACAGTTCCGGCACACTGCCGACATGCATTCACGCATCCTCTTCATCAACGCGTTCACCGAGGGGCACCGACACGTGGACGAGCACGCCATTCCGAACGCCGTCTTCACCTGGCCCCAGGTGGGTTCCGTTGGAATGACCGAGGACCAGGCCAAGGAGGCCGGTCTCCATTTCCATCACTCGAAGATGATGTACAAGGACGTTTCCAAGGGTTATGCCCTCGGTGAGGAGGAGGGCTTCATCAAGGTGCTGGTGGAGGTGGGAACCGACCGCATCCTGGGTGCCCACATGGTGGGGCCTGACGCCGCCACCCTCATCCAGCAGATCGTGTTCGTGATGAACGCCGGTGACGGTAGCCTGGAGCCCTTCAGGTGGAGCCAGGTCATCCATCCGACCCTCTCGGAGGTCGTGAGCTGGGTGTTCCTGTCGTTGCACCACCCCGAGGACGACCCGATGAGCGAGCTGGGCGAACACGTGGGCGCTAACCGTTGAGCCGCTCCAGGTCCAGCTCCAGGGCGATGGTCGGCTGGGCTATGCCGAAGGCCTCCAGGACCTCCGGATGGACCTCGCCGAAGATGCCGATGTCCTCACCCTCCAACAGGACCTTCGCACACCTTCCTAGAATGTACGAGGCCGATCCCGTCGCCTCGATCTCGATGTCGGGCCCGTGGCCAAGGTCCCGCAGCACGCCCTCGACCAGCGACTTGGCCGTGGTGAAGCCGGCCTTGGCATGAACGGAGACGGCGGCGGTCCGAAGTGAGTTCTTCGAGGAAAGGACGACTTGGCCCACCTCGTACACGGACTGGGGGTAGTCGTGATGGGTGTTCCTGCTCAGGTAGGTGAGCAGGTCGGGGACCAGGTGGGTCCTCATGATGGACAGTTGCTCAGTGACCGGGTTGACGATGTGGGTGACACCCTCGGGCTCTTGGAGGCCCATCATGGTGTACTGCTCCTCCGGCGAGGAGAGGGTGAAGCTCATGACCTCGGTGAACCCGCGACCCCTGAACGCGAGGTGGGTGGTACGCTGGATGTCCTCGTCGGGCATGTCCCGCGAGAGGGTGAGCACCTCCGGGAGCACTCCCTTCACCCGTTCATAGCCGAAGCCGATCGAGACGTCCTCGGCCACGTCGACGTCGTGGAGGATGTCCATGCGCCAGGCGGGCACCAGCAGGTCCAGGTACTCTCCGTCCTCGGTTACCTGGGCATCGAAGCCCATGACCCCCAGCGCCCGGGCGGCCTCCTCTCCAGAGATGTCAAGGCCCGTCCATGGCATGATATCTGCCAGCTTGACCCGTCGCGGGGTGGGCTCCAGGTCGGGCATCACCACCTCCCGGTCTGGGTAGACCACCTTGACGGCCTCGATCTTCCCTCCTCTCTCCGCCAGCATAGTGGCCAGGATGCAAAGGGAGTACCTGCACGCGGCCTCGTCGAGGCCGGTTATGTCCAGGAAAAGGTCGTTGGTGTCGTCGCGGACCTGGGTGACGGTCCCGTTGATGATGGGCGGGAAGCTCATGACCTGGTCCTCGGCGTCAACTATCAGGGGATAGCGCTCCTTGCCCTCCAGGATCCAGGCGTAGTCCACGCCCTTCGGGTGCTCTCTGAGGATCTGGTCCATGTCCATCTCCCGCTCCCCCTGCAGGGGGATGAACCTGGTGGCCTTCGGGTCGGCACCCAGGTAGGTGTAAGGCGACTTGAGGTACCGCATGTCGTGCACGCCGATGGAGACCTTCTTCCTCTTCCTGCCCACGGTGAGATGGAGCTTCTCCTGGAAGTCCATCAGGGATGAGATGGATGCGTCGTCGAAGATTATGTTCCGTATCACCGCGCAGGCGATGACGGGACGCACGTCCAGCACGCTGGGGTCCACATGGAGCTCCACCTGGGGCGGGTGGACCTCGTATCGCATCAGACCCGGTTGCAGGCCCATGAAGGCCCGCATGGCACGGGCGATGCCCTCGACCGAGAAGAGGTCGGGACGGTCCGGGAAGACCTCCATGTCGAAGCCGTCGACGTCGCGTCGCTCCACGACGGCGCCTATCTGCTCGATCGTGTCGAGGATCTCCGCGATGTCGGTGCCGTGCCCGACCAGCTCCTGGAGGTCCCTGTACCCCATGTTGATGACTGGCAAGTGTATCGCGTGTGAATGCGCCCGTGTGTATATTTCTTTTTGCGAGAGGGCCAAGGTTATCCATTCGCATCCTGGCCCATGGCTGCTGGGGCCGCAGAACCTTAAAATATGCCCAATCTCTTGTGGGGACCGCCCAGACGGGCAGGTGACGTTATTGGACTTCGCACCGAGCAAGGAGCAGGAGATGGTCCGCAACGCGGTCCGGGCCTTCGCGGAGGACGTGATCGGGCCCAGCGTCGCCGAGAGGGACGAGACGGAGGTGTATCCTTCCGAGCTCGTCGAGCAGATGGCGGACCTGGACCTATTCGGCCTCACCACGCCCCTGGAGTACGGCGGGGCTGGCTCGGACACCGTGTCCTACGCCATCGCCATCGAGGAGCTGTCCCGGGTGGACGCCTCCGTGGGCGTCAGCCTGGCCGTCCACAACAGCGTGGCCACCTATCCCATCCTGTACCACGGTGACGAGGAACAGAAGCACAAGTGGCTCCCCCAGCTCTCGTCAGGTGAGCGCATCGGTGCCTTCTGCCTCTCCGAGGCCCAGGCGGGCTCCGACGCCGCTGGGGTCGAGACCACCGGTGTGAAGGACGGGGACGAGTGGATCATCAACGGTTCAAAGCTCTGGGCGACCAATGGCGGTTGCGCGGGAATGTACATAGTCATAGCGGTCACCGACAAGTCCCTCAAGAAGGGCAAGGGCCTGTCCGCCTTCATCGTCGAGCGGGAGCGGGAGGGCGTCTCCCTGGGCATGAAGGAGAAAAAGCTCGGGATCCGCAGCTCCGATACCTACGAGATCGTGTACGATGAGGTCCGGGTCCCCGAGGAGAACTTCCTCGGTGCGCCTGGCAAGGGCCTCGCCATCTCCCTGGGCACCCTGGACGGGGGACGCATCGGGATCGGAGCCCAGGCAGTGGGCATCGCCCAGGCCGCCCTGGAGGAGTCCGTAGCCTACGCCAACGAGCGGGAGCAGTTCGGAAGACCCATCGGGACCCTGCAGCCCATCCAGTGGAAGTTGGCGGACATGGCCACCGATGTGGCAGCCTCGCGCCTGCTGGTGTACCAGGCGGCGAACCTCAAGGACAAGGGAGTGCCCTTCACCAAGGAGGCGGCCATAGCCAAGCTCTTCTCCTCCGAGGCCGCCATCAGGGTGGTGCATAACGGCCTCCAGATCCACGGGGGCTTCGGGTACACCAAGGACTACCCCATCGAGAGATTGTACAGGGACGCGCGGGTGACCACCATCTACGAGGGCACGTCCGAGGTGCAACGCCTGGTGATCGCTAGGCAGATTGGCCTGTGAAACTGACAAGTGATGCGATTTTCATTGGTTCTTGGAGTACGTTTCAAAAACTCCTCGATTCAAGCGTTTTCGGTTCAAAATCTTCTTCACTCAAAGACCCCTGGCTAGGGGATAAAAAAATGTATGCAGACTAGCGTGGTAATCGACAACTATTATATACAAGAAGTCTCATGTAGCGACTTGGGATACCTATGATGGCTTCCAGAAAGATTGTGTGTGTTTTGACCGTCTTTATAATGGTCTCTTCCAGTATGGTGCTCACCGCATCCGCCGAAGAGCCCGTCTCAGAGACAATCTATGATACGAATAAAATTATCGAGACCATGGAGTACATCGAGGAGATCGATGTCGATGCGAACCCCTCCTTCAACAATCCGTGGGGCATCGATATCAGCTCCTTGACCGACCCCATGGACGACTACGACCATATCGGATCCATCCTCGAACCGAGCGTGCCACCGAAGGACCTCGACCCCCGTTCAGAGGGGAAGTTCTTCTATGGTGACTCCGACGTGAGGGCGGGCGGCAACGTCCTGATAGTCGATGACGACAACTCCGACAACACCATGGGTGGAGAGGAGTTCAACAACAGCGGTCTCTACGAGTGGGACACCGCCCACCTGATGGACATTGCCCTTGACGGCCTGAGCATCGCTCACGATGTCTCCGTCGTGAATAGCGGCTTCTTCGGCCCGTCATTCGAGGAGCTGACGAACTACACCACCGTCATCTGGATGTGTGGCTTCGAGTTCCAGCCCAACTGGACCCTCGGTTCCCGTGACAGGATCCGCCTCACCTCGTACATCGAGGCTGGAGGTAACGTATGGTTCATCGGTAATCAGATGATAAGGTCGCTCAACGGTTACGGCAACTACACCCTGGAAACCGACAGAAAAGATCACGATCACTGTAGCTGAATAATTTATGAACACCCAACGGAAAACACTGTACCTGGTCCGCCATGCGAAGTCGTCGTGGAGTAACTC
>JAUVEQ010000370.1 GCA_030594725.1 Methanobacteriota archaeon | reverse complement strand
GACCCGGCCGCCAAGGACCTGGTGAAGGTGGTGTACACCCGCAGGATTCCAGGAAAGGTAGACCAGCGGGATGATGGCCTGTTCGATTGACCTTAGGCAGAATCCCTTAATATACGGTGCGACCTAGAAGTGCGTGAGGAGAGAACGTTGAGGATATCGGTGAAGGCCCTGAGACCCTTCAAGGAGGCCCTTGGCTCGGGCGACCTGGAGCTGGAGCGTCCCGAGGGCGAGACGGTGGAGGGTCTCATCCGTGCCCTGGTCGAGGAACATCCCGCCTTCAGGGACCACGCCCTTGATGCCAACGGGGACATCGACCTCACCCTCAACATGATGGTCAGCGGCAGACCCGTCGGAGAGAACGACCTGGACGACCCCCTGAAGGACGGGGATGAGGTCCTCCTGTTCATGCCGCTGTCGGGCGGCTGAAGCATCCCAAATCCTTTTTATTCATATCACCCATCGGGACCAGTACCCTTAAGACGCGGAGGAGCGAGGATATGTTAAAGCGAAAGACGGCCGTGGTGGACCTCACCGAGGGGACGGTCAAGGACATCACCGTCAGCGACGAACTGCGCCGTGCCTACTACGGAGGTCGCGGCCTCAACATGCACTACCTGCTCAACATGCTCACTCCCGGGGCCGACCCGTTGGGACCCAAGAACGTGCTGATCTTCGGCACCGGGTTCCTGACCGGCATCCTGGCCCCCAACTCTGGGCGGTTCAACATTTCGGCGAAGTCACCGGAGTCCCAGGTAGTGGGAGATTCCAACTGCGGAGGCTTCTTCGCCCCCGAGCTCAAGTACGCCGGCTACGAACGGGTCATCATCACCGGCAAGGCGCCCGAGCCCTCCTACATCTACATAGAGGACGGGACCGTCGAGATCCGCTCCGCCGACGGCTACTGGGGCCTTGACACCCAGGAGGTCCAGAAGGCCTTCAAGAGGGACCTGGGCATGGTGGAATCCGCCGTCTGCGGGGTCGCCGGAGAGAAACTGGTACGTTACGCCTGCGTGCGCAACGGCGTGAAGAACGCGGCAGGCCGGTCCGGCATGGGTGCCGTCATGGGCTCGAAGAACCTGAAGGCCATGGTAGCCCGGGGCACCGGTGGTATCGAGATAGCGGACCCCGAGGGCCTGCTCCGCTACACCGAGGAGCTGAAGGACTACATCATGTCCTCCAAGATCACCCCCATCATTGGCTCCGTGGGCACTCCCCTCCTCTACGAGGTGTCAAACGCCTTCGGCGCCATCCGCACCAAGAACAGCCAGCTCAACCAGTGGTCGTCCAACCTGGACGCCGCCGAGATAGACAAGCACGTGGAGAAGATGATCGCCTGCGCCGACTGCATCGTCCACTGCCGCCACCGCAACATGCAGGGCGGCGAGGGGCCCGAGTACACCGCCCTGGGCCTGGTGGGTGCCAACATCGGCCTTGACAACGCCGACGAGGTCATCCGGATGAACAACCTATGCAACGACCTGGGTCTGGACATCTCCTCCTCGGGCACCTACATGGCTTGGGCAACGGAGCTCTACGAGAAGGGTCTCATCACCAAGGAGGACACGGGCGGCATGGAACTGGAGTTCGGCAACTTCGAGCAGTACTCCGAGCTCCTGCGCATGATCAATGACCGGGAGGGCTTCGGTGACGTGCTGGCCGAGGGGCGACACGCCGCGGCCACCCTCAACGACCCCGAGGGCGACTACCTCATCACGGTGAAGGGCCTGCCCCAGTCGGATCCCCACGACGTGCGCTACATGAAGGCCTTCGCCCTGGGCATTGCAACATCGAGCAGGGGTGCCGACCACCTACGGTCCCGACCCACCCTGGAGATATTCTTCAAGCTGCCCGCCGAGGTCAAGGAGAAGATCTACGGGGCCAAGGTCAACTCGGACCCCACCTCCTTCGATAGTAAGGAGATCCCTGTCCACTTCTCGGACAACATCTTCGCCACCATAGACTGCATGGGCCTTTGCAAGTTCATCTGTCACGGCTTCAACTCGCCCCACTACCTCTCGTACCCCCACTTCGTGGGCCTCATCAACCGGGCCACGGGATGGGAGGTGACCGAGGAGGAGCTCCAGACCGTGGGGCCCCGGGTAATCGACACCGAGCGCATCATCAACATCCGGGAGGGCCTGGTCAAATCCTGGGACACCCTTCCCAAGAAGTACTTCGACGACCCCATGCCGCTGGGCCAGGCCAAGGGCCATCACATCGACCGTGAGGAGTTCGCGGCAGCCCTCGATCGCTACTACGAGCTGCGGGGATGGAAGCCCGACGGGATGGTCCAAGAGGAGCGCATCGAGGAATTGGAGGGGATAGCGTGAAGTACATCTACGTCTACCCCGAGCTGTGCACCGGGTGCCGCGTGTGCGCCCTGGCCTGCTCCCTCAAGAAGAACGGCGTGTGCAACCCCAAGCACTCCGCCATCTACGTGGCCCGGGACGAGTTCGAGCGCTGGGAGTACCCCATCGTGTGCCTGCAGTGCGAGGACCCCGTGTGCGTCGAGGTGTGTCCCCAGAACGCCTACACCATCGAGGACGGCATTGTCATCCACGACGAGGAGCGATGCATCGGCTGCCGCCTGTGCGCCACGTTGTGCCCCAACGCCGCCATCAACACCATGGGTACCAAGATCCTCAAGTGCGACCTGTGTGGCGGGGACCCCGAGTGCGTCAAGTTCTGCACCACCGAGGCCATCAAGTACCTGGAGGAGACGGCGGAGCTGGAGCAGAGGCGGCATGCGCTGGTGAACAGATTGAGGAGCGCATGAAATAGATCAAAGGATCACTCTCGAAAGTCGGACGATGATGGTCCTGACCTCTTCAAAGACAATGCCCCAATCCAGTCTCTTTCTTCTTGGGATGTAATGATTGGCAATGTTGATCACCTCCCAGGTGTTCTTGGACATCCAGTCGAGGCTTTCAAGGCTATCGTTGATCATATCGTGAAGGCTGGCATTCTCGCTAGCGGCCATCTTGACAAGCGACCGGATGACCAGATCCTCGTCCACACCCATCCGCCACATGCCCCGAAGGTCGAATGGGTCCTTGCCGTTCTGTCTACCAGATAGTGCCATGATCTTCATCGCGAAGAGGTCCTCTCTTGAAAAGGTCATTAGCTTTGCTGGCGCCCCCGATGTGAAT
>JAUVEQ010000325.1 GCA_030594725.1 Methanobacteriota archaeon | reverse complement strand
CGTACCCGCAGCCCCCGTTGCTGGCGCCGTCGCTGGCTCCGTTGCCGCCGTGGCCGGAGCGAGCGAGACCAAGGAGGGTGAGGTGGCCGCGGCCGAGGTGGAGGATGACTTCCCTCCCGCGAAGCGTCCCTTCCTCCACATGGGTCGGTTCGTCAAGCTGGGCCGGAGGCCCTGGGCGACGGGCGGCGTGATAACCAAGATCATACTCATACTGATCAACCTCTTCCTCTACATCGGCCTGATGTTCATCTTCCTGATCCCGGTCTGGGCGACCATCTACTACATGTACAAGGGCTACAAGGCCAAGAAGGAGGAGGAGGAGAAGTACTGGGCCGAGCACCCCGAGGAGCTCGGATACGCCCAGGACGGGTACGGATACGGCGACGAGCAAGGCTACGGACCCGAGGGTGAATACTACGAGGGCGAGGGCTACTACGACGACGAGTCCTATTCCTCCTGATCTCCGAGGGCACGGTCTTGGCAAGGTCCATGCATCAACTCACCAGCTGGCGGCAGGTACCTTGGCTGAGCACAGAGGGTCACGCGCATGAGAGTGGGGATGTGCACCAAGTGGATAGACGAGGCCTACACGGGCGTGGGTCGTTACACCATCAAGGTCCTCGACCACATGATGGACCTGGAGGATGCTCCCGAGTTCCACCTCATCCACAGGCAGCAGGGCGGTGACCCCGTCTATGGAAGGGCCGCCGAGGAGCACATCTACAAGCCCCGGATAGAGACCCTGTGGTGGCACTACCAGGACCGTTTCTGCAAGGGCCTCTCCTCCCAGCTTGACGTGATCCACGAGCCCTTCGTGGGCTTCCGGACCAAGATGGATTGTCCACAGGTGCTGACCTTCCACGACGCCGTCCCCCTGATGCATCCCGAGTTCGCACCACGGACCTTCGCGGTCTACTTCAAGCGGATGATGCCGAAGGTGGTCTCCCGGGCCGACGCGATCATATGCAACAGCGAGAGGACCCGGGAGGACCTGCTCGAGCACTACTCCGCGGACCCGGACAAGACCTTCGTCACCTACCTGGGAGTGGACCCTCCCGACGTGGTGGGGGAGAGCACCTTCACCGACAAGGAGCCGTACATGCTGGCCCTCTCCAACACGCTGATGAAGAACATCGGTTTCACCGTGGGGGAGTTCATCTCCTACAAGGACACCCACGGGGGCGACCTGCGCCTCGTCGTGGTGGGTTCGGACTACTCGGGTCTTTCCCAGGGCAGGACCGACGTGGAGGTGCTGGACTACCTTCCCAGGGACAGCTTCGTCCAGATGATGGCGGGGGCGGAGGCCCTGCTCTTCCCCTCCCACTACGAGGGCTTCGGGTTCCCTCCCCTGGAGGCCATGTCGATGGGCGTCCCCACCATCGTGTCCGACAGGGGCTCCCTTCCAGAGGTGGTCGGCGATGCCTCCCTGGTCGTGGACATCGACAGGAAGGGGAGCCTCGTCGAGGCGATCCACCGGCTCCGGACCGAGGAAGGGTTGGCCGCCGAGCTGAGGGCGAAGGGGAACGAACGCTACAAGGGCTTTACCTGGGACAAGTGTGCCAGGGCCACCCTCGCCATCTACGAGGGCCTTTCGGGATGAGATAACATGAGGGTCGGTCTGTGCACCAAGTACATCGACGGTGAGTACACCGGCGTGGGTCATTTCATCACCCGGTTGCTCCAGCACTGGATGGATTACCCCGACCCCCACGAGTTCCATCTCATCCACATGAAGGAGGGAGGAAACCCCCTCTACGAGGAGGCCACCGCCGAGCACGTCTTCAGCTCCAAGACGAGAGCGCTGTGGTGGCGTTCCCAGGACCGCTTCTGCAAGGGACTGTCCAAGGAACTCGACCTGATACACGAGCCCTTCATGGGCCTTCCCTCCAAGATGGAATGCCCCCAGGTCCTGTCCTTCCACGACATCGTGCCCATCACGAACCCCGAGTACAGCAGCCGCATGTTCGGCATGTACTTCAAGCGCGTCATGCCGAAGGTGATCAGGAACGCCGACGTGGTCCTGTGCAACAGCGAGGCAACGAGGCACGACCTGCTCGAGCACTACACCGCCGACCCCGAGAGGATCAAGGTGGTGTACCACGGGGTCGACCAGCTGACCTCGAATGGCACGGGAGCCTTCTCGGACAGGGAACCGTACATGATGGCGATGTCCCACACCAAGATGAAGAACGTGGGATTCACCATCGGGGAGTTCCTGCGATACAAGGAGGCCCACCCGGGCCCGTTGCGCCTGATGGTGGTGGGCACGGACTTCTCCGGACTTTCCGAGGGCCGGTCCGATGTGGAGGTGACCGGCTACCTGGAGCGGGACCGGCTGATCGACCTTCTGGCGGGGGCGGAGGCATTGCTCTTCCCGTCCCACTCCGAGGGCTTCGGGTACCCGCCCATCGAGGCGATGTCCCTGGGCGTCCCGACCGTGGTGTCCGACAGGGGGTCCCTGCCCGAGGTGGTCGGGGATGCCGCCCTCATCGTGGACGTCGACCAGGAGGGGAGCCTGGCGGAGGCCATACATCAACTCAGGTCCGACGAGGGTCTGGCCGACGAGCTCCGGAGGAAGGGTCGGGAGAGGTGCAAGAGGTTCACTTGGGAGCGTTGCGCCAGGGAGATCATGGATGTCTACGAGAGCCTCGGTCGATGACAGGGCCGGGATGGCCTAATCTCGATTGCGACGCCAGTCCCTTATGAGGAGGGCGATGAGGACGATGTTGGCCCCGACCACGAACAGGATTATGCTCCAGCCGATGACCCTCCCCTCCGTGGGAGTGTCATCCTCCGTCTGGTCGTCCAGACCGCCCAGGAGGAAGATGTAGGCGGTCTCGGCATCGCCGTTGTCATAGTAGCCGAAGATGACCTCGGACCGCTGGTCGTCGTCCACGTCCGCGACGGTGAGCCGGATGTTCGTTGCCCTTGATGGAACGGCATCAAACCGTTCTTGGGTTATCTGAGCCTCCATCTGCATCGACTCGGAGTCGATGATCCATATCCCACCCCCGGGGGCAAGTATCTCCATCACCCCGTCGCCGTCGATGTCGCAGGCGATGGGATCGTATCCGGGTCCCGTGTGCGAACCCGGGTGGGTCGCGTTGACAGCCGGCTCGTCCCAGGAGAATGTGTGGATCCTCCAACCGCTTCTCATGACCATCGTCCCTCCTGAGGGACCTGGGAAGAAGGCCAGGGACTTCCAGGAAGCACGGTCTGTACCGTTGTAGACGTCGAGCAATCGATGACTTCCGGCACTGCCATTGAAGATGAGCAGGTCCAGGGAATTATTTGCGAAGCCCTGATCCAATCCGATCACGACTCTAGTCTCGCCGCCGGCGATCAAAGGCATGGGCGGAGATGCAAAGTTGGTCAGGCCAACGGCCATACTCCTCTTGAGCGTCCCGGATGTGGCGTTCAGGATCCAGATGTTCCGCCCGATTCCGCCGGATCCGATAGCATCCCATCGGTAATCGTTCACAAAGACCTCGAGGGTCCCATCCCCGTCGAGATCCAAGACCAAGCTGGAGACAAAGAGTCCTGTTGCGGAGACCAACGGCATGAGGTCAGAGCTCCAGAGCAAATCTCCCTTCGCTGATAACCTCGCTACATGGTGGTTCGTCCCATGGGTGTAGGAACCGTCCGACCAGAGGAGGACGATCTCGTGCTTGACCGGATCATCATTCTCGGACCCGGTCGCCACGAGATTGATCTCGCTATCGAAGATCTCCATCGGGTTGGACCACTTGAGCTTCTCCTTGCCAAAGTCGTAGCAGTAGATGCCTTCTGAAGATGTGAAGACGATCTCAT